>JAZNVA010000094.1:0-7978 GCA_045592565.1 Eubacteriales bacterium
CTTGGAATTCCAAGCCCATCGGCCTCAATTCCCGACACCGTGACCACCCGATACGGGGCATATGTCTCGTAGATCTTGGAAAATTGCTTGGATCCGGAATAGAGAAAAGCGCCGCTTTCGTCAAATCCGTCCTCCGAGCCGCCGAACCGCCCTGCCAAGACCTCGTTCATGGCAGGCGCGGACAGCACGTAAAAGGAACCGCCCGTGGAGGAGGTCACGTCAGAACCGGGAGCAGTCAGAAAAAGCACTCGCTCCGCCTGCAGCTCTCTCAGCTCCTCCGCCAGCATCATCAGATCACCAAAGGAAAGGTCGGTTTCCACCTCGCCCAAAAGCGCCGCAAACAGCTTTGCCATGATGGTGGGAGACATATCGGAACGGATCTGCCCAAACAGTGCCGACAGAAAGATCTTCTGAGCATCCATGCGCCCAAGATCCCCTCGCAGGTAATCCGCGCGGAAGCGTACGAACTGCTCTGCCGCTTCTCCGTCCAGCCTCTGCTTTCCCGCAGGCAAATGAATAGAAAGTCCTTGCGCAGGGTCCGCGTAATCCTAAGGCTCCACAAGGTCGATCTCCACGCCTCCTACGGCATCCACCATCTGTCGGAAGGCATCGGGAGAAAGCCGCACGTATCGGTGAATCGGGATCCCAAGGGACTCCGCCATAAAATCCCGAAATTCTCTCATTCCTCCCAACGCCGCGGGGGCGCCGTTTAGCTTGCGATAATTTCCACTGCCGCAATTCACGTAGGTGTCCCTGGGAAGCTGTAAGACCCACGCCTCCCCCGAATCTCTGTCCAAGGTCAGAAGCATTAGCACGTCGGAAAGCCCCGAAGTGCGGTCGGTTCCCGCCAGCAGGACCGTAAGTCTACCCTTTTCAGTAAGAGGAGCGGACTCCGTCTCCGCCGCCCGTTCCTCGGGATCTCCCGAAGGAATAGCAGCCGCGCTTCTCACGCCCCAAGGAATCAGCGCCAAAACCGTAGCGATCACGGTAAAAAGCAGTAATCCCGAAACGATCAGGATCAGTCGCTTGAATGTTATCTTTTTCATGTTGGTATCTCCATTTATTCTCATATTTTTCAATATGTAATGGAAATACCAAGCCGTCGGCGTCCCCGCTCACAGGTCTTGCCGCGTCTGTATTATTTTCTTATCCGTTCGTCCTCTGCTCGTCCAGCTTGGCGCAGATCAATTCGTTTCTTGCCTCAAAGGTGTCGATACTGACGGTTTTTCCACCATCCAGCAGCGCGCGGATCGTCATGTCGAAGGATAGGATCAGCGTATCCCGCAGATGAGACAAACGCGCTCCCGCCTCCATGTCCTCGGGCTTTTTCTCAAAGAAGAAGCTTCTCAGAGCCACGCAGTCCTCAAAGGTACGGGAAAGGTCGATATAGTCCGCAAGATAGATCAACTGCTCACACAAGGTCATGCCCCGCCGTCCCGTGGTATGCCACCGCACACAGGAGCAAAGCTCCTCGTCGGCAAACTCGGGAAATTCCTCAGGGATCAGAGCCGCCGCCGTTCTGGCATGAAAGGTCTTTGGAGCAGACAGATCTTCCTTGCTGATCACCAGCGCCTGTTGCGCGCAGATCATGAGCTGACGGTCGGAGGAATATTCCTTGGTCAGATCGTGCAAAAGTCCCGCCGCCCGCAGCATGGGAATCTTTTCGGGCGCGTACAGCGCTCCTAACCGCGCCGCCATTTTTTCCACCTCCACGGTATGGCGAAACCGCTTCTCGGACAGTCTCTTGGCAATCTCCTCTCGCAAGGAGTCCAGCATTTTTTCGGTTATCATCGTCCACCTCACTCCCGATACAGTCCGTGCTCCCGAATGAATCGGGCAACTCCTTCGGGAACCATCGAAGAAATATCCTTTCCCTCTTTCACTGCCTGACGGATCTCCGTAGAGGACAGCTCAATGGGATCGGTCACAATTCGGCGGAACATCACTCCGTACTTCTCGTAGTATTCCCCGATCTTTGCCACGATACGCTTGGTTAAAATAGGATCGTCCTCCCGCCTCACATAGGTGGGATAACACATCTTAAAAATATCCTCAAACCGATACCAACGGTCAAAGGTCAGCACCATATCGGTCCCGCACAGCAAAAACAGGCGGGTATCGGGGCGCTGTAATTCCTTCAAGGTATCGTAGGTGTAGCTCTTCCCTCCACGACTGATCTCCACGTCGGAGATCACCACGCCATCCACTCCCTCAAAGGCAAGCTCGCACATTTTCATGCGATACAGGGGGGAATCGGACGCATCGATCTGCTTATGTGGGGGCAGATACGTAGGGATCACAAACAGATAATCCAGCTTCATCTGCTCCATAAACGCCTTTGCCGCCGCCACGTGTCCGTTGTGAATGGGAGCAAAGGTCCCGCCGTAAATACCGACGCGGAGCATATCCATGCCATTCGTCATAGCTCGATTCTCTTGTTGTTCACCGATTCGCGGTAGAGGATCACCTTTCGTCCGATAACGCCCACCACCTCGGCATCCACCGCCTCTGCAAGCTCATCCGCCATGGCTCTGGGCGTCTCCATGGAGTTTTCCAGAACCGTCAGCTTGATCAGCTCCCTTGCCTCCAGCGCATCGGAGACGGTTTTGATCAGGTTTTCGGAGATCCCCCCCTTACCGATCTGCATGATGGCGGGGATTCCGTTGGCAAGTCCGCGCAAATAGGCGCGTTGCTTGGATGTAATCATATTTTTTACCTCATTGAATGCTTTTTAATTTCTTGGCAAGACGCTCAATCGCGACGGCTCGATGGGAGATCCGATTTTTCTCCTCGCCGCTCATCTCGGAAAAGCTCTTGCCCGCAGGCTCATAGAGGAACAGCGGATCGTATCCGAATCCGCCCTCTCCATGTCCGCTCTCCAGAATCACGCCCTCGGTCTCGCCTCTGACGGAAAATTTCTCGCCGTTCGGAAGGATCACGCCGATGGCACAGACGAAACGCCCGCGTCGGTCGGACGAACCCGCCAGCTTTTTCAAAAGAAGAGCGTTGTTTGCCTCGTCGTTTCCGTGCTCACCCGCATAACGCGCCGAGTAAACTCCCGGCTCTCCGCCAAGGACGTCCACCTCCAGCCCCGAATCCTCTCCGATGCTGATATATCCCCGTCCTGCCGCGGCTTCTGCCTTGATCAGGGCGTTTTCCTCAAAGGTCGCGCCGTTTTCCTCTATCTCTCCGTTCACGCCAACGTCGTCAAGGGAGAGGATCTCCACTCCCTCGATATACCGACTCAAGGTAGCGTTCCACTCCTTGATCTTATGGCGGTTTCTTGAAGCCAGTACGATCTTCACGTCACACCTCCGTCAATCGAACAGCGCCTTGACAAATTCCGCGCTGTCGAATTCCTGCATATCGTCGATCTTCTCACCAACGCCAACGAATTTCACGGGGATACCAAGCTCCTTCTTGATGGAGATCACGATACCGCCCTTGGCAGTACCGTCCAGCTTGTTGAGGACCAGTCCCGTAATGCTGGCGGCGTTGCGGAATTCCTTTGCTTGCAAAATGGCATTCTGTCCCGTGGTGGCATCCAGCACCAGAAGATTTTCTCTGGCGGCATCGGGCAGCTCCCTCTCGATGACACGGTTGATCTTTGCCAGCTCGTTCATCAGGTTGACCTTGTTATGCAACCGTCCCGCCGTATCAATGATCAGCACGTCCGCCTGCCGTCTCTTGGCATAGGCAATGGCGTCAAAGACCACCGCCGCGGGATCGGATCCCTCGTTCTGCTTGACGATCTCGGCACCCGATCGATCGCACCACACAGCCAGCTGATCGATCGCCGCCGCGCGGAAGGTATCCGCCGCCGCCACCACTACTCGCTTGCCCTGTCCGATCAAACGGTTAGAGATCTTACCGATGGAGGTCGTCTTGCCCGCTCCGTTGACACCGATCACCAGAATCACCGCGGGAGTGGTGGAGAGGTTCAACGCCTCTCCCTCTCCGATCATATCCTCCAGAATCGCCTTAAGCGCATCGGTGACCTGCTCCTTTTCCTTCAGCCGTCCCGATTTTACGTCCTCCCGAAGGCGCTCCATAATCTCCTCCGTGGCATTCACGCCCACGTCAGACATAATGAGAAGCTCCTCCAGCTCCTCTAAAAGATCCTCGTCCACCTTGACAAATGCCTTCAGCACCTCGTTTATCTGTCCGAAGATCGCGTTCTTCGTCTTGGAAAGTCCGCTTTTCAGCTTATCCAAAAATGCCATCCCAGTCATCTCCCTTTTTCTTCGAAATATCGTCCACGTTCAGCTCCATGACCTTGGAGATTCCTCTCTCAGGCATAGTCACGCCGTACAGACGGTTTGCCGCCTCCATCGTTCCGCGGCGGTGGGTGATCATCACGAACTGCGTGCCGTTGGAATACCGCTTGATATACTCGGCAAATCTCGCCACGTTCACCTCGTCCAGCGCCGCCTCGATCTCATCCAGAATACAGAAGGGCGTGGGGTTCACCTGCAGGATCGCAAAGAACAGCGCAATGGCGATAAACGCCTGCTCACCGCCCGACAGCTGTACCAGATTCTTGATGATCTTTCCGGGAGGCGCCGCCTTGATCTCGATGCCGCTTTCCAGCACGTGATCGGGATCGGACAACGACAGCTCCGCAGATCCTCCTCCAAACAGCTCGGCAAAGACTCGGTTGAAGTTTTCGTTGATCTGGCGGAAGGAGTCCACAAAGGCGGTCTCCATCTCGCCCTCCAGCTTGCTGATGATCTCGGCAAGATCGGTGCGGGACGCCTCCAGATCCTGAATCTGTCCTGCCATATAATCGTATCTTGCCTTGACTTCCTTGTATTTATTCACGGCGTCAAGGTCCACGTTTCCGAGAACGCGAAGCTTATTGCGACACTCGGTCTGCTTTGCCGCCGCCTCAGGTCTGGTTTCGGGCGTCAGCGCCTCGTAGCCCAGAGCCACCGCGTCGGAGCGCGTCATTTCATGCTCGTCCCACAAACGGGAAGCGAGCTTATCCTGCTCCGCGCGGAGATTCTGCAGGCGATTCTCACAACGGGTGTATTCCTGAAAGATCAGCTCCTTTTGCTGGAGCTTTTCTCTCATTTTTACGTTGACCTCGTTGAGCTTACGCTGGAACTCGGCGTTCCCCTCCTCCAGCTTGGAGCGCTGCGCGCTCAACTCGTCTAAGCTTCGGCTTCCCTCCTCGTAGGCGGCTCGGTTCTTCGCCAGCTCACCTTCATAGGCGGTAATCTGAGCCATCAGCTCGCCGATCCTTGTTTCCTGTTCATCCCGACTTGCAAGGAAGGAAGCGATCCGTCCGTCGGATTCCTCTCCCAGACGCTCCTCGGTCTCTATGTCCTTTTTGATCTCATTCATGGCGATCAGAATTGCCGTCATACGAGCCTCGATCTCACCTCTGAGATCCTGCGCGGCGTTGCGGCGCACGTCCATATCCGCCCGCGCGGCATTGATCTCGGCGATCTGAGCCTCCAACTCGGTTCTGCGCGCCAGAAGGTTCTGCCGATCCTCCTCATACTGCTCTCCCGCTCGCAGCAAGTCGCCGTAATCGGCACGGAGCTTCTCGGTAAGAGAAAGATTCGCGTCCATCTTGGCGCGAAGCTGCTCCAAGCGGTTGTTCTCGGAATCTCTCATGACCTTGATCAGGCTGATCTTCTGATCCGCCGAATCCCGCTCGTCCTCCTTGTCGGAAATGGTCTGACCAAGCTTTTTGAGCGCGCTGTCCTGCTTGGCAATGTCGCGCTCCAGATCGGCAACCTGCGCCTCCAGACGCTTGATCTCACCCGCACGGCTGAGAATATTACCGTTCTGCTTGACAGAGCCTCCCGTAAAAGAGCCTCCCACGTTGATCTGCTGGCCGTCCAAGGTCACCGCGCGCACACGGTATCGCAGATCCCTTGCCATATTGGTGGCGTGATCAATGGTATCAAAGATCAAGGTTCTTCCCAACAATCCCGACAGGATCCGAGAAAATTTCTCATCAGCGGAAACCAACTCGTCGGCAACGGCGATATAGCCCTCGTATCCCATCGCGTCCTGCATCTCCTGCGTCGCGCTCTGCCCCTTCATCGAGGTCAGGGGGAAGAAGGTCGCCCGTCCCGCCTCGGCTTTTTTCAGGGCAAACATAGCAGCCTTTGCCACACTCTCATCCTCCACCACGATGTGCTGAAGGTTGGGACCCAGCGCCGTCTCAATGGCGTTCAAATAACGGTCCTCCACGCTGATCAGCGTGGAAAGAGGTCCGTAGATCTTGCCGCAGGGAACGCCGTGCTTGTCGGTAATGGCTCTCTCCCCGTACTGCTTCATCACGTGACGAACCGCGCCCGAATACCCCTCGAACTGCTGTTCCATGGTTTTGAAGGTATCGATTCTCTGTTGCGCCGAATCTCTGCGAAGCCGCAGGGCGGTCAGCTCCTCGTTGCCGTCGTGACGCTCCCGATACAGCTCGGCAAGCTCTCCCGACAGAGCGTCGGACGCCTTTGCCGCATCCGCGGTGGTGGCATCGTATTCTTCCACGGTACGGGCGATGCGCTCGCACTGCTCCTTCATCTGAGCGGACTGCGCCTCATAGGTCTCGATCTCTCTCAGTACAGATGCGTTTTTATCGTTTTCGGTGTTCTTGGAATTTTCAATGAAAGCAATCCTCGCATTGACACCCGACAGCTCGGATTCTCTCGCGCGGACGTCAGACAGCGCCCGATCAATGTCGAAATCCAGCGTCCTTGCCTGCTCCGCAGCCGCCGCGCGTTCGGTCTCGGCATGAGCGTGCTCCTGCTCTTTGACAATGAGGCTCTCACCAAGGATTGCGATCTTGGAAGCGCGCTCGGCGCTTGCCTGCTCCTCCGCCAGAATCGACTTATTTGCAGATTCCTTCGTTCCCTCCGCCGCGGCGATCAGAGTACGGGTATGTAAAATGTTGGTCTCCCCGATCCGATACTCGCTGTCCAGACGGTGGTTTTTCTCGGTCTGCGACCGAATGGCATCCAACAGCCTTTCCGACTCGGTCTGGTTGGACTTGGAGATCTCAAACAGTCGGTCGTTCTGCACCTCCAGCGCCTTCACGGAGTCTTCCGCGTTCTGCAGATCAAAGGACGCGTTGCGGAAGGTCTCCTCGTATTTTGCCACGTCCGAGCGAAGCTTTTCGGTATCGTACAGCCAAAGCTGGATATCCACCCGTTTTTTGGTCTCCAGAAGATCGATCGCCTTCTTTGCCTTCTCAGCTTCCTTCTCCAGAGGCACGACCTGTGCGGATACCTCGGCAAACACGTCGTTAATACGTGTCATGTTGTCCTCGGTCGCCGCCAGACGGCGCTCGGTCTCGCTCTTTCTGTGACGGTACTTGGCAATTCCCGAGGCGTCCTCAAAAATGCTCCGTCTCTCGTCACTTTTACGGGAAATGATCTCCGAGATCTTACCCTGACCGATAATGGAATATCCGTCCCGTCCCACGCCGGTGTTCATAAACAGCTCATATACGTCACGAAGACGGACGGCGCGGCGGTTGATAAAATATTCACTTTCTCCCGAACGGTAATACCGACGGGTAACCGTCACCTCATCGTAGGGGCAATCCAGTCTGCCGATCATACCGGTATTGTCAAAGGTCACGGAGACCTCGGCATATCCCATCGGTCTGCGGCTGTCAGCGCCTCCGAAAATGATATCCTCCATTTTCGTTCCGCGAATGCTTTTGGCAGACAGCTCCCCCAGCACCCAACGCATGGCGTCGGAGATATTGGATTTTCCGCTTCCGTTGGGTCCGACGATGACCGTCGTTCCCCCCTCAAAGGTCAGCTTGGTTTTGTCGGGAAAGGACTTAAAGCCCTGCAATTCCAAGGATTTCAGATACACAGCGTTTCTCCCTTCGTCTTTTTCGATCGAACCCGTACCGCTTTTTTCATCCATTCGATACAGTTCAGTACAAATGATATTCCAATATAATATTATAACCTATATTGAAGAATTTTTCAAGCACTTTTTTCTTCTTTTT
>JAZNVA010000095.1:0-4637 GCA_045592565.1 Eubacteriales bacterium
TCACGGAAATAAGCGTGTCGTTTCCCGCATTATGCCCCCTGAGGATATGCCTTTCTTGGCAGCCGGTACTCCTCTGGATATCGTATTGAACCCTCTGGGCGTGCCTTCCCGTATGAACATCGGTCAGGTGCTTGAGGTTCACTTGGGTATTGCAGCCAGAAAGCTTGGCTGGAAGATCATGACTCCCGTCTTTGACGGAGCAAATGAGAAGGACATCGTAGAGTGTCTGCGCATGGCTGGCAACTGCCGCAAGATCCTTCCCGGCGAGAACGTAGACGGTAAGGAGCTCTTCCTCCAGACCGAGGACGAGGCAGGCAATAAGGATCTGGTTCACATTACCGCCGAGCAGAGAGCCAACGCTGAGGAAATGGCGGCTCTTATGGAGACGGGTAAGGTTCGAGTCATCGACGGTAAGACCATTCTGTACGATGGACGTACGGGTGAGCCCTTCGATAACCCCGTTACGGTTGGTATCATGTACTATCTGAAGCTGCACCATCTGGTTGACGATAAGATCCATGCCCGTTCCAACGGCCCGTACTCTCTGGTAACACAGCAGCCTCTCGGCGGTAAAGCGCAGTTTGGCGGTCAGCGTTTCGGAGAAATGGAGGTATGGGCACTGGAGGCTTACGGTGTGGCATATACCCTGCAGGAGATCCTGACGGTCAAGTCCGACGATATCAACGGACGTCGTAAGGCGTACGAGGCGATCATCAAGGGACAGAACATTCCTACTCCCGGTGTGCCCGAATCCTTTAAGGTTCTGGTGAAGGAGCTGCAGTCTCTGGCGCTGAACGTTCACGTTCTGGATAAGAACGGCGAGGAGATCCAGCTGTCCACGCTGTGTCAGGAGGATGAGGTCGTTCCGTATTCCAACCGCGCAGAGGAAGCCCTGATGGACGATACGCTGGTTGAGACCGATGACATCGATGAATCCTACCTGATCGAGGACGCTGAGGACGGCGACGGATTGTACGCCTCCGAGGAGGAGCTTGGTGACGAGTTCGCAGGATTTGGCGACGAAGATAATATGTAATAATGAAGGAGAACAGCTGTGGTGCATAATGAATTTGATTCAATTAAAATAGGTCTGGCATCTCCGGATATGATCAGAGAATGGTCCTACGGCGAGGTAACCAAGCCCGAGACCATTAACTACAGAACCTTGAAGGCGGAGATCGGCGGCTTGTTCTGCGAGCGGATCTTCGGACCCACCAAGGATGGCGCTTGTATGTGCGGCAAGTACAAGAATTCTCACAACAAGGAGCCCCATAAATGCGAAAAGTGCGGCGTGGACGTAACCACCAAGAAGGTTCGTCGTGAGCGCATGGGACACATCGAGCTTGCTGCTCCCGTATCCCATATCTGGTATTTTAAGGCGATCCCCTCCAGAATGGCTCTGGTGCTGGATATCTCTCCGAAATATCTGGAGCAGGTGCTCTATTTCGCGGATAATATCGTTCTGGATCCCGGTTCCACGCCCCTGGAAAAGGGTATGGTTCTGAACGAAAAGCAGTATCAGGAGAACCGTGAGCGATACGGAAACGACTTCCGTGTCGGTATGGGTGCCGAGGCGATCAAGGAGCTTCTTGCCCAGATCGACATCGAGCAGCTTGCCGCACAGCTCAAGACCGAGCTGGTAAGCGCATCAGGACAGAAGAAGACGAGAATCATCAAGCGTCTTGAGGTTGTCGAGGCATTCAGAAAGTCCGGCAATAAGCTGGAGTGGATGATTCTGGATGTAGTTCCCGTGATTCCCCCTGACATTCGTCCTATGGTTCAGTTGGACGGCGGACGGTTTGCCTCCTCCGACCTGAACGAGCTCTACAGACGTGTTATCAGCAGAAACAACCGTCTGAAGAAGATCATTGAAATTCACGCTCCCGAAATCGTGATCCGTAACGAGAAGCGTATGCTTCAGGAAGCGGTTGACTCCCTGATCGATAACGGAAGAAGAGGAAAGCCCGTAACGGGTCCCTCCAACCGTCCTCTCAAGTCTCTGTCCGAGATGCTCAGAGGTAAGCAGGGACGTTTCCGTCAAAACCTGCTTGGTAAGCGTGTTGACTATTCCGGACGTTCGGTTATCGTGGTAGGTCCTTCTCTGAAGATCTATCAGTGCGGTCTGCCCAAGGAAATGGCTCTGGAGCTCTTCAAGCCCTTCGTTGTAAAGAGATTGGAAGAGATGCAGAGAGTTCCCGGCGTAAAGGACGCTCTCAAGAAGATCGAGAAGGCACACGAGAACCCCTGCGTTTGGGACGCTCTGGAAAACGTAATCAAGGAGCATCCCGTTCTTTTGAACCGTGCGCCTACGTTGCATAGACTGTCGATCCAGGCATTCGAGCCTGTGTTGGTTGAGGGTAGAGCGATCAAGCTTCATCCTCTGGTATGTACTGCATTTAACGCCGACTTCGACGGTGACCAGATGCCCGTACACGTGCCGCTGTCCGCAGAGGCACAGGCAGAGGCAAGATTCCTCATGCTGTCCGCAAACAACCTGCTCAAGCCCATGGACGGTCGTGCCGTTGCGGTTCCTTCTCAGGATATGATCCTCGGTTCCTACTATCTGACCATGGATAAGGCGGGTGAGCCCGGCGAGGGCAGAGCGTTCCGTGATTTCAACGAGGCAATGATGGCATACGCCAACGGCGCTCTCGGTCTGCACGCGCCCATTAAGATTCGCGTGACCAAGGAGATCAACGGTGAGAAGAAGACTAAGCTGATCAACGCGACTCTCGGTCGCCTGATCTTCAACGCACCCATTCCTCAGGATCTGGGTATGTTCAAGAGAAAGACCGAAGACGATCTCTTTGAGCTGGAGATCCAGAAGGTGGTCAAGAAGAAGGAACTCGGTCAGATGATCGACCTCTGTATCAAGAAGCACGGTTCCGCTGTCTGCGCAGAAATGCTGGACAACATTAAGGAAATGGGCTATAAGTATTCCACCAAGGCATCCTTCTCCATCTCGGTCTACGATATGACGATCCCGAAGGAGAAGAAGCCTCTCATCGACGCGGCTCAGAAGAGAGTTGATGCGGTCAATGACAGCTATAACGAAGGACTTCTCACCAATGATGAGCGTTATAACAACGTCATTAAGATCTGGGGAGAGACTACCGGTGAGGTAACCGATGCTCTGCAAAAGGGCTTCGATGCATACAATCCTATCAAGATCATGTCCGATTCGGGTGCCCGTGGATCCGTGGCGCAGATGAGACAGCTGGCAGGTATGCGTGGATTGATGTTTGCTACCAACGGTAAGACGATCGAGCTTCCCATTAAGTCCAACTTCCGTGAGGGACTGAACATTCTTGAGTACTTCATGGGTGCTAAGGGATCCCGTAAGTCTCTGTCGGATACGGCACTCCGTACCGCAGACTCCGGATACCTGACCCGTCGTCTGGTGGACGTTTCTCAGCACGTTATTGTTCGTGAGGAAAAGTGTGATACCACCAAGGGCGCATGGATCGAGCAGATCATGGACGATAAGAACGGAACGGTTCTGGAGCCTCTGCAGGATAGAATCGTCGGCAGATATACCATCGGTGCCGTTCAGAATCCCACAACGGGAGAGATCATTGTTGGTGACGACGAGATGATCACTGACGATCAGGCAAATGCGATCGTTGCGGCTGGCATTGATAAGGTTTATATCCGAACCGCGATCCAGTGTCACGCAAAGCACGGTATCTGTGCACACTGCTACGGAGCAGACCTTGCTTCGGGTAACCCTGTAAAGGTCGGTGAAGCAGTTGGTATCATTGCCGCGCAGTCCATCGGAGAGCCCGGTACTCAGCTGACGATGCGTACCTTCCACTCGGGGGGTGTCGCAGGATCGGATATTACTCAGGGTCTTCCCAGAGTTGAAGAGCTGTTTGAGGCAAGAACACCCAAGAAGACCTCCGTTCTGGCAGAAACCGACGGAACGATTCAGGAGATCAAGCAGGGTGATACGCCCAACACCTATGTGGTGGATGTTCGTGCTGCCGACACCGATATGGTGGTTCGCCATCAGATTCCCTTCGGTAAGAGAGTCATGGTAACGGAAGGTCAGGAGATCCGTAAGGGTGACGCGCTGACTGACGGAAGCAAGTCTCCCGCCGATATCATGAGAATCTTCGACGATCCCAACGATCCCAACAATCACGATTATCTGGATAAGGTCTATGATTATATTATCATGGAAATCCAGAAGGTATACCGTTCTCAGTCTTGTAACGTAAACGACAAGCACATTGAGATCATTGCGCGCCAGATGACAAGACAGATCCGCATTTCTAACGGCGGAGATACCGATCTGCTTGTAGATTCTTTGGTGGATGCAGGAGAATTCGAGGAAGAGAACAGCAGAATTCAGGCGAGAATCGATGCAGGCGAGAGTGGACTCCGCGTGGCAGAGGGTAAGCCGATCCTGTTGGGTATTACCAAGGCATCTCTGCAGACCGAATCCTTCCTGTCCGCTGCTTCCTTCCAGGAGACCACAAAGGTTCTGACCGAGGCTGCGATCAAGGGTAAGGTCGATCACTTGCTTGGATTGAAGGAGAACGTCATCATCGGTAAGCTGATCCCTGCGGGAACCGGTATGAAGTGCTACCACAATATCGATGTTGTAAAAAACGACGAATCGGCTGAGGAGTCTT
>JAZNVA010000096.1:0-2798 GCA_045592565.1 Eubacteriales bacterium
ACCGTTGCTTTTACGGTATGCTGGAGGCAATGTACGAGCGTCACAGCATTCGCCGCAATATCTGCGGCTCGGCAGAGTCCATCGCGAAGATCACCCCTGCCCTTCTTTACGAATGCTACCGCAATTTTTATCAGCTCTCCAACATGGCGCTGGTAATCTGCGGCGACGTGACCGATGAGGCGGTGCTACGCATCGCTGACGAGCATCTGCCCGCGGAGGATTCCCGTCGGGAGATCCTTTGCGCCAACGAAAACGAGGGGGAACCCCCCGCCGTCTTTCAGCCCTATCGTGAGATGCGAATGCAGGTCTCCAAGCCACTATTTAACATTGGTTTCAAGGACACGCGTATTCCCGCCGACGGCACCGAGAGACAAAAAAAGGACGCCGCCATGGCGATCCTTGATGAAATGCTCTTCTCCCGCGCGGGTGAGCTTTACAACCGACTGATCGAAAAGGATATGATATCCCCCGCCCTTTCCTACGGCTACAGCATTTCCGAGAGCACCGCCTACAACTCCCTCGCGGGAGAGGCGGAGGATCCCCGCGCCGTTCTGGAGGAAATTTTCCTCCATCTGGAGCAAACGAAAGAGCGCGGACTTTCTCGTGAGGATTTCCTGCGGGGCAAACGCGTCATGTACGCCGAATTCGTCAAGTCCTTCGACTCCACCGACAGCATTGCCAACAATCTTTTTTCCTTTCTCTGCGAGGACAGCGAGCTGCTTTCCTACGCCGAGCTGCTGGACGGCGTGACCTTTGAGGAGGTCTGCGAGCTGTTCGATACCGCCTTTGCAAGAGAAAGCTGCTCGCTATCCGTGGTGCTTCCTCTTACCAAATAAACACATAGGAGATTTTTATGGTTACCATTTCTTTCCCCGGGCTGGGGATCGACGCTTTTTCGGTCGATCCTGTCGCCTTTACCATTCCCATCTTCGGGGGCTTGGAGGTCCGCTGGTACGGCCTGATCATCACTCTTGGAATCGTTCTTGCCTTCCTCTATTGCGCCTACCGCACAAAGCAAGAGGGGATCGTTTTCGACGATCTTCTGGACATTGCCATCTTTACCATTATCTTCGCCGTTGTTGGTGCGCGCGCCTATTACGTGCTTACCTCGCTGGATAAATACGACACCCTTTACGACGTGATCGCCATCTGGGAAGGCGGTATTGCCATCTATGGCGCCATTATCGCGGGTGCTGTCACGATCCTTCTGACCTGCCGCTACAAAAAGATCCCCCCACTTCGTATGCTGGACGCCACGGCGCCCGCCGTGATGATCGGCCAGATCCTTGGCAGATGGGGCAACTTCTTCAACGGAGAGGCATACGGCTCGGTGGTTCTGGAGGACAGCCCGCTATATTTCCTTCGTATGGGATTGATCCCCAACGTGGAAAGCGTTTCCCATATGTATTATTTTCATCCCACCTTCCTTTACGAATCCATCTGGAATCTGATCGGCTTTTTACTGATCCACTTCCTTTACAAAAAGAAGAAATTTGACGGACAGGTGGTTCTGATGTACCTGACCTGGTACGGCTTCGGCAGAATGTTCATCGAGGGACTTCGCACCGACAGCTTGTACGTGGGCGTATTCCGCATCTCGCAGGTGATCGGCTTCCTCTGCTTCGCGGCGGGCAGTGTTCTTTTGACTGTGGGACTTCTCAAAGCGCGGAGAGCTGCGCTGACAGCGAGAGAATACGTACCGACCTACTCCAAGATCTCCGGAATGAAGGCAACCGCCGCTCCCGCAGATCCCGTTGCTGAAGAACCTGAGGAAAAGGAGGAGCCGATCGAGGAAAAGCCAAGATCCTCTGATACCCCTGTCGAGGACAAGGATATCCTCGCAAGTCGGCTGTCGGAGCTACTGAAGCAATCGGTTCAAGACGATCATAATAACGAAAACAAGAAAGAAGAGGAATAAGCGCCATGGCTCATATTATTGATGGAAAAGCGATCTCCGCGGCGATCCGCACAGAGATCCGTGAGGAAACCGAGAAGTTTGAAAAAGAAAACGGCTTTCGTCCCGGACTTGCCGTGATCATCGTAGGAGAGGATCCCGCCTCTCAGGTCTACGTGCGCAACAAGAGACGCGCCTGCGAGGAGGTTGGCTTCTATTCCGAGGCTTACGAGCTTCCCGCCGAAACCACACAGGAGGAGCTGAACGCTCTTGTGGATCGGCTGAACGAAAGTGACAAGATCCACGGAATCCTTTGCCAGCTTCCCTTGCCCAAGCATCTGGACGAAAATCAGGTCATTCTCCGTATTGATCCCAAGAAGGACGTAGACGCCTTCCACCCCGTCAACGTGGGACGGATCATGATCGGTGATTACTCCTTCCTTCCCTGCACCCCTGCGGGTGTCATGGCTTTGCTGAAGCGAAGCGGAAATGACATTGCAGGAAAGGAATGTGTCGTGGTCGGACGCTCCAACATCGTTGGCAAGCCTCAGGCAATGCTGCTCCTCCACGCCAACGGAACCGTAACGGTCTGCCATAGCCGCACAAAAAATCTCGCGGAGGTCTGCCGCAGAGCCGATATTCTGGTCGCCGCCATCGGCAAAGCCGATTTCTTTACGGGCGACATGATCAAGGAGGGCGCCGTGGTCATCGACGTGGGAATGAACCGCCGTGCCGACGGTAAGCTGACCGGTGACGTAGACTTCGAGTCGGTCGCTCCCAAGGCATCCTATATTACCCCCGTTCCCGGTGGTGTAGGTCCCATGACCATCACCATGCTGATGCAAAACACCCTCACCGCCGCAAAAGAGGCTGTGAAGGCATAAGAAACAAAAATTTAGCGAGC
>JAZNVA010000097.1:0-2360 GCA_045592565.1 Eubacteriales bacterium
ACAAACCGCGTCCCCGCATCCTAATCAACAGCAAATGCGGCGAGGATTTCCCGATAGCTCATAGCGCTGTTCAGGGTGATCTCTCCCGAAAAGGCTTCTACGCGGGCGACCTTGTTTTTGACTTTGGTATAGAGGGTAAAGATCGTGGGGTTTGCCACGATCCCTTCCCGTTCCAGCAGAGCGGCAAGCTCGGACAGAGAAAGGGGGGCGTCAAGGGAGAGGGAGACCTCCCGCTGAGGCTTGACGAACGCGTACATATCGTTTGCCACCGAGACCAGCAGAGCCGCCCCCAGCAGGGCGAGCATGGTGATCACCGTGACGGTGGCGTAGGCATATCGCCTCGCCTTTTTTTCGTGGATAGGGGAAAGCTCCTTTTCCATGATTCTTGTCTCCTTTGCGGGAGCCGATCGTGGGACCTCAGATCCAGGAAATGATCAGCGCCAATATGTAAACGGCAAGGCACAGGATCGCGGAGGGTTGACGGAGCACGTTCAGATAGGACGCGCGCAGAGCGGCGGCGCCCTTCAGCGTGGGCTGACGGTAATCGGCGGAATACGCGCGATAGAGATAGCGTCGGTAGAGCCGCGACGCCTCGCCGCAAAAGAGCGCGGCGGAGATGAGGCAGACGGCGGCAATGAGAAAGAGAAAGAGGGAGGAATTGCCCGTCATCTGATAGAGGTTACTCATATAGGATTGCCCGAACAGACCGAAAATATTATACAGAAAATGGGCAAGGATCGCGCCGAAGAGCGAACGGGTGGCGTACAGCGTCATGGCAAGAATGATCCCCGCAAAGAGATAGACGGGAAGATTGGCGAGATCGAAGTGAAGGAGCGCGAAGAAGGACGCGCTGAGGAGAACGGCGCGCAGAACGCCGCCTCGCTCGTATTCCCGACAGAGGATCCCGCGGAAAACGAATTCCTCGCAGACGGCAGGGAGAACGGCATAGGCTAAGACCAGATAGAGCGTGTTCGGCACCGTACCGTTGTCCTTGGAAATAAAGGTGTCGTAAAGAGAAAAGCTACCCGACAGCGCTTCGGGACCGCCGAACAGAACGGTGAGAAGCATGCCGCCCGATGCCATCAGCAGGGCGGAGGAAAGGATCAGGAGCAGGGAATCTGCCCGCACCATACGGAGCCGAAGCCCCGACAGATATTGCTCGCCGCTGAACTTGCACCAGATGGCGCCCGGGAGCAGAAAGATCATCATCTGCAACAGCACGATGCTGTAATATTCGTTTTCACGGTTGATCAGCGCAATGTCGATCAGCTTGGAGAGAAGCAGAAGAATATAGGTGGCAAGCACCAGAACCGTGGGGTGAAGGACGATCTCGCGGCGGCGAAAGAGTCGCGCCACCAGCCCCTCTGGCTTGTCTCCCACTACGAAGGGGCGGGCTTGCTTTTTTTGCTGGCGGGCGGCATTGCCCATCTTGACATCAGACTGCTTCATAGGGCGTCGTCACGCCTCCTTCCGTTAAGATCAGATCCACCTTGCGGTCGTACATACCGCGAGGCAGACGGGAAACCAGACAGTCGCCAAAGCAGATCCCAAGGGAGATCCCGTTGAAATCCGCGAGGAAACGGTCATAAAATCCCTTGCCGTAGCCGAGGCGGTAGCCGCGCAGGTCAAAGGCAAGGGCGGGAACGAGGCAGAGCGCCTCGGAAAGGTCGGTGATTGGTGGGCAGGAAGAATCGGGCTCACGGATCCCGTAAGCGCCCGTTCTCAGCTGCTCCATTTCGGTAATTCTGTGAAAGGTCAGCGTAAGGCTCTCGGTGTGAGAGATGGGAAACGCCACCTCCTTGCCCTCGGTAAGAGCGCGCTCCGCAAGGGGGAGAAGATCCACCTCGCTCCGAATGGGAGCATAGAACAGAACGGTCTTGCTCTGCCCGTATAGGGGAAGCTCCCACAGCAGATCTGCCATGGCTCGGCTCCGCTCGGCGCGAAGAGAGGCGGGGATCCCGTCCCGAAGCTCCTTGAGTCTGAGGCGCAGAGCGGGCTTGTCGGCGGAAAGCTCAGCAGGCAAGGACTGCATGGCGAAGCTCCTCGGCTTTTTCTGCGCCCATCAGCGCGGATACCAGCTCCAGACCGAAGTCCAGCGCCACACCCATGCCCGCGGCGGTGATGATATTGCCGTCACGAACCACGGATCTTTTGGAAATGACCGCGCCAGTCAAACGCTCCTCAAAGCTGGGGTAACAGATGGCTTCCTTGCCCTGAAGCAGTCCCATATCTCCCAGAACGGAGGGGGCGGCGCAGATAGCGGCGAGAAAGCCGTCGCGATCCGCGGCGGTCTCCACGGCGGCACGGACGACCTCGCTCCTGGCAAGGTTCAGTGTACCGGGCATACCGCCGGGAAGAAT
>JAZNVA010000098.1:0-5236 GCA_045592565.1 Eubacteriales bacterium
AGACTCAAATGAGGGAATCCTTGAAGTTGATTTATGAGGCGCTGTGTGAAAAGGGCTATGATCCCGCAAGACAGATCGCGGGATATATTTTATCAGAGGATCCCGTTTACATAACGGATTGGAAAAACGCAAGAGGCTTGATCGGACACATCAATCGGGATGATCTTTTGTTGGCTCTGATTCGCAACTATCTGGAATTCGAAAAATAAAAAAAGATCAATGATATGGAGGTGATTCTCATGGGAAAAGCACGTTTTTGTCTCAAGGGGGTCGCCTTCCTTTTTTCCATGCTTTTTGTGCTGACTTCCTTTTTGGCGCTTCCCTCCTCCGCCAAGCCTTCACTTCCCAACGTTACGGGAGTCTCCGCGGCATATCTTTACAATTATGAAAGTGATCGAATATTACTTCAACAAAATCTGAAAAATCGAATCGTTCCCGCTTCCACTGCCAAAATAACAGCAGGGCTTCTGGCACTTCAAAAGCTGGAGCACAGACAGGAGGAGACGGTAACCGTAACAAAGGACATGCTTTACGGGGTACAGGGCTATACCATTAACTTGAAGCCCGATACGACGCTGAAAATTCGTGATCTTTTGTATGGCTTGATCTGCGGTGGCGGAAACGACGCGGCAAATGCGTTGGCGATCCTTTCTTGCGGAAGTATTGACGGATTTGTGGCAGAAATGAATATTCTGGCAAAAAGCCTCGGGTGTACTCAAACGAACTATACCAATCCTACAGGGATCGATGATCCTGCTATGTATACCACCTTGGAGGATGTTATAATCATTTCTAAAAAGGCGGTAGAGCACGCTACGTTTTTGGAAATGTGCTCTGCCGTCAATTATGCGTATACGCCCCGGGGCGCAGAGGATTCGGTGGTGTTTTATAATCGAAATGCGCAGATCAGTACTTTTTCCGGCGCGGGATATCAAAATCGTTACGTGAAAGGATTAAATGCGGGAGCAACCGATCGAGGTGGTTATTGCGTTGTCAGCTATGCTACGAATGGCGAGGAACGATATTTATGCATTATTATGGGCGCTGCGGAAACGCCTATGGGTATTCTTTCCTATTATCACTCCAATAATTTGTTGAACCATCTTTTCAAGCGTTATTCCTATCTTCAGATCGCAGAAAAGGAGCAGGAGGTATGTACGGTACCCGTACAGTATGCATTGCCTAAAGGGGGTGAAAAGGAGGTAAGCGTGCCTTGTGTTCTCACTCAAGATTTATACGGCTTCATTCCTGCCGATACGGATCTGAAGAAGGGATTGAGTTATCGGTTTTACTTTCACGAGGACCCGATCTCAGCTCCCGTGGAAGCGGGGCGGGTGATCGGTGGCGTAGATATATATTTGGGTGACGAATGGATCACTGGCTGTCCCATTGCCGCGGCAGAGCCCATTGAGCACAGTTCCCTGCTCGTTTTCTTAGCAAGAATGAAAAACAATATTCTCTCCCGAAGGACGCTTCTGATTCTTCTGTTCTTGGTTCCCATGCTTGTTCTTTATCTTTATTTTACAAGTCGGCGGCATCGTCATAACACAATAAAAACCATCTCGGATATTGGGCGTGATCCCAAATAAAAGACGGAGCTTGAAGCTCCGTCTTTTCCTTTTATTTTCTTTGCTGCGCGCGCTTGTTGAAGAACTGGGCGAGGATTCTGAAATTCTTGAAGCCCGCAAAATATGCGATCCAAGACGTGACCAGCGCGGGAATGATGATCAGGAAGAATGTCCACCAATAATGCCACAGATTGAAGCCCGTGGGGAGAATGATCTCCAGCGCCAAGCCGCAATACATTCCTTCCAAGAACATGGCGATGGTCATGGCAAGGCTTGCGATGCTTCCTGCCAGCTTTGCGGTTCCCATGGTGGAATAAACGCAAGCGTAGACTAGTGCGATCAGGAAGTTGGGGATATTCGCAATCAAAGAAATCAAAACGCCCGTATGAGGACGGTAAGGCTTTTTGCCTACGTCTACGGAGATTCGATCCTTGGCGCCGATCTCCCATGTCATTGTGTAGATCAAAAACAAGTAAAAAGCAATAGCAAAAAGGCTTACAACCATAGAAAGAGTGCTGTTTTCCGCGGCACTGGTTGCCAAGGAAAGCACACTGCCAAAAATAGAAATGGCAAACTGGTTAATAAACATTTTGATCATGCTGTATGAATATTGACTAAAAAAACTTTTCATAAATTCCTCCAAAGGGCATGATCCCTCGTATTCTCTGTAATTATAGTTGATTTTTTTCTTTTTTGCAAGATATTCGACAAAAAATTTACAGTTTATCCACTAAATTATCATCAAATATTATATAATATAAGTGGAGATATTTTTGGAGGGTAAAATATGGTTTACAGTGTTCCCTTGGAATCCTTGCCAACATTGGTACGGGAGTATGCTTCCTATAAAGCGGTTATTCAAAATGCATCTGAAAAGACCATTTCGGAATATTTGCTGGATCTGCGTACCTTCTTTCGTTTTTTGTTGGCACGAGAGCAAAAAATCAAACCGAATACAGAGGAGTTTGAAGCGATTGATATCAGTGGGGTGGACTTGGAGTATATCAGGAATATTACCACGGAAGATATTTATGATTTTTTGATGTATGCCGATAATATTCGCGGAAACATGGCGGCGGCAAAATCCAGAAAGCTATCGGCGATCAAGGGTTTTTTCAAATATCTGACGGTCAAGCGAATGATGCTGGAGGAGAATCCCGCCGCCAACATCGAATCTCCCAAGCGACAGCAGGCGTTGCCCAAGTATTTGTCCTTGGAGGAAAGCTTGTCTCTGCTGGAAGCAGTTCGAAATGATACCGAATCCCCTTCAAGAGTTCGGGATTTTGCCATCATTACCCTGTTTTTGAACTGCGGTATGCGTGTTTCCGAGCTGGTGGGAATCGATATCAACGATGTAGACCGACAGCTTCGATCCATGAGTGTTACGGGAAAAGGCAATAAACAGCGAATCGTTTATTTGAATGAGGCGTGTCGGGAGGCTCTGTTTGACTACATGACCGAGCGAACGAGCGAAAAATATGTCAAGGCCGATACTCCAGCCTTGTTTTTGAGCAAACGTCAGCAGCGCATTAGTGTAAAAACCGTGCAGTGGTTGGTTTATAAGTATTTGGATCTCGCAGGCTTGGAATCCAAGCACTACTCGGTACATAAGCTTCGTCATACAGCCGCTACTCTGATGTATCAATCGGGAAACGTGGACGTTCGTGTTTTGAAGGATATTCTGGGACACGAGCAGCTGAATACCACGCAGATCTATACTCATGTGAGTAATCGAAGTATGGAAGAAGCCATGACGCATAATCCTCTTTCCGCGCAGGAGGGCTTAGAGGAGAAAAAGAAGCAATCTGATGATACTACGGAATAAAAGATAGGAACCCTTTTGGGAGGGTTCCTTTTTTGATTTAAAGAATGATACAGATCAAGCCGCCGCTTCCTTCGTTGATGATCCGCTCTAAGGTTTCGGAGAGCTTGGTTCTGGATTCCTCGGGCATATGCTCAAGCTTGGTATGCAGCCCCTCGTTAACAAGCTCATAAAGACTCTTTCCAAACACGTTGGATTCCCAGATTTTTCCGGGCTCTTCCTCAAATTCCCGCAGCATATAGCGAACCAGCTCCTGAGATTGCTGTTCTGTTCCCACAATGGGATTGATCTCGGTTTCAATGTTTGCTCGGATCAAGTGGATCGATTGGGCAGAGGCACAAAGACGTACGCCATATCCTCCGGATTGCTTGACGATCTCCGGTTCCTCCAGACGTAGCTCCTCAATGCGGGGCATGACGATTCCGTAACCCTTTTCTTCTGCCATGGAAAGGGCTTCTGCCACACGGTCGTATTGCGCCTTGGCAACGGAAAACTCCTTTAGCAGATCGATCAGCGCGTTTTCGTTTGGAATCTCAAATCCCGTCAGCTCACTGATGACGGAATAATACAGTTTATCATCAAATTGAACGCGGATTTTTGCCTTGCCCGTACCCAGATCGATGTCCTCAATGGTACAGTCACGCACGTAGTCGTTTTCCGAAAGCTTAGCGAATGCCTTCTTGATATCTCCTGTTTTTCGAACCTGATCGGCGCAAGCGCAAATGGTGGCGCGTAAGGAAGCCTTGATGGGATGATCGTTCTCCAATGCGCTCATCCAGCAAGGCGTTTCGACGGCAATCTCGGAAACGGGAAATTCATGCAATACCAATTCAAGGATATGTTGAATGTCCTCGGCATCCAGATCGATACAACTGACAAGCGCGACGGGAACGCCGTATTTCGCTTCCAACTCATACGCAAGTGTGACCGCGTTCTCTGAGGATGGATTCGCGGAATTTAAAACCATCGCAAACGGTTTCCCAATTTCCTTTAATTCTTTGACGATCCGTTCCTCTGCCTCCACGTAGCTTTCTCTTGAGATTTCCCCGATACTGCCGTCTGAGGTGATGAGCATGCCAATGGTGGAATGTTCTTTGATTACCTTTTCCGTTCCCATTTCAGCAGCATCAACGAAGGGCATGGGCTCTTCCTGCCAAGGAGTATGAACCATTCTTGGCTGACCGTTTTCGATCGTTCCCAAAGCCTCGGATACGATATATCCCACACAATCGATCATCTTTACCCGCAGAGAGGCACAATCGTCCAGTCGAATGGTAACTGCCTCATCGGGTACAAATTTTGGCTCCGTAGTCATGACCGTCTTCCCTGCTGCTGATTGGGGCATTTCGTCTCTTGCCCGTTCTCTGGAATATCCGTCATCCATATTTGGCAGAACAAGAGCTTCCATGAACCGTTTGATAAAGGTCGATTTTCCCGTGCGAACCGGTCCTACTACGCCAATGTAAATATCGCCCCCGGTTCTCTCGGCAATATCCTGATAAATTGAATGTTCCGCCATAATAAATCAATCCTCCCGATCATAGTTTCAATAAACTATATGGGAGGATTGATTTATTTAGAACGTTGTTCTTTATTTTTCATATTGCGCGTATCAGAGTTTTCGGGGGATTATTTTATAAATTTCATCAATTGCTTTTGAGGGTAAAAATGTATGCAGATCTTCCCCTGCAAGAATTCTTTCCCGAACAACAGTTGAACTGACATCGACCAAAGCCTCATCGGATTTTAATAAAACGGTTTTGGCGGGAGGATAATGCTCACTGTTAAACCTTGCCATCATCTCCTCGTATTCCAGATCCTTGTTGTTTCGGTATCCCTTTACAAT
>JAZNVA010000099.1:0-5140 GCA_045592565.1 Eubacteriales bacterium
GATAAGGTAACGGACAGAGACACCCACTGGTTACCCTTGGACGGTACCTACAACTATCACGAAATGATGCGGAAGTTCGACCTGTATGGGTATAAGGGACCCTTGGTGATGGAGATATTCCGAACCGTGAGAGCTGACTACAGGGAAATGGCACCCGAGGAATTTATAAAGACAGCATATGAGCGGCTGAATCGGATTATTGCAATGTAATAATGAAAAATGTGAGAGATAAGTTGGAGATAAAATGAAAAGAAAACTTGGGCTCAACGTAGATTGCCTTCGGACAAGACTGGACAATCTTTCTACTATGGAACTGGCACGAAAGATCGGCTTTGAGTCTATCACCTCGGCCGGTTTGTATACCTTGGAGGAGATCTCTCCTCTGAAAAAGAGGGCGGATGAGCTCGGAATGGATCTGCCCTACCTTCACGCGCCATACAAAGGGATCAATGCGCTATGGGGAAGTGACGAGGAGGCTGCCGACATGATGCGGCAGATCACGGAGATGATCGATGCCGTTGCCGCTTGCGGCGTACCCGCCGTGGTTTTTCACGTGTCAAGCGGCTGGAATCCGCCTGCCATTAACGATAGAGGACTGTCTCATTTTGATGCGATCGTGGATTACGCCGAAGAGAAGGGCGTGGTGCTTTGTATCGAGAATCAGCGGAAGGTCGGATACGTGAGTTACATGATGGACCGCTATGAGAACAGAGATGCCGTGCGCTTCTGCTTCGACTGCGGGCACGAGCACAGCATGACTCAAACGGTAAGCTGGCAGGATATTTTCACCACGAAGCTGACGGCAACCCATATCCATGACAATATGGGACAAAGGGTAGATGAAAACGGCAAGGACGGAGACTTGCATTGGCTCCCCTTGGACGGTACCTTCGATTATCATACGATGATGAGGAAGCTGGACACTTACGGCTATGAGGGTCCCTTGATGCTGGAGGTGTTCAATCTCAGAAGAGCCGATTATCAGGAAATGACACCGGAGGAGTTTTTGTCCACTGCGTACGATCGGATCAAGAGAATTTCCTTGATGGGAGAATAAAAGAGAACGGAGAAACCGATACTCGGTTTCTCCGTTTTTGCGTTTGCTTATTCTGCCGTCTCAGCAGGCACTTCCGTTGCGGCTTCCTCTACCTTTTTGCCCAGCAGGGTGGGGAGCTGCATACCCGCCATGGTAAAGACCTCGTCCAGTGGGGGCACCGATTTCATCATGCCCGAAATGAAGTTCGCCGTGGAGGTTTTGCCGTCGGCATTCTGTCCGCCGTCCCAGACGGTAACCTTGTCAATCTTGATGTTCTTGACTGCGTCTACCTGAACTCTCATCAGATCCTCCAGCTTGTCGGCAATCAGAAGCTTCAGTGCCGCGTCGGCGTCGCCGCCGGCGGATTTTACAATCTCCGCAAAGCCGGCTGCCTGTTTCTTCAGGATTTCCTCAAGACCTCTTGCTTCGGCTTCCATCTTGGCGTAAATCGCGTCGGCTTCACCCTGTGCTCTGCGGCGCATTTGCTCTGCCTCAGCCTCAGCCGCCAGCTCCATTTCCTTCTTCTTCGCCTCGGCGCGAACGATGATATCCGCCTCTAGGGTTGCCTGCTCCTTGGCGCGTCTCGCTTGCTCTGCGGCTTGCTCCGCTGCGTAGGATTCCTCCAGTGCCTTTGCCGCCTGGATCTTCTCGGCGGTGGTGGCGATCTTCATGGCTTCCGCCTCTTTTTCCTTGAGAGCCGCCTCAGACATGGCAATCTTCATCTTGGCTTCGTTCTCACCCTGAATAGCGGTGGACTCTGCCTCGGATACCTTGATACGCTGTTCCATCTGGGCGTTTGCCTCACCGATGGAGCCTTCCCGATCCTGCTCGGCTACGCTCTTCTTGGCATCGTTGATCGCCTTGGCGGCGGCTTCCTTACCAAGCGCCGCGATGTAGCCCGACTCGTCGCTGATATCGGTTACGTTCACGTTGATCAGCCGCAGACCGATCTTCTTCAGCTCGGTTTCCACGTTGCTGCTGACAGCCGCCAGGAACTTGTCACGGTCGGTGTTGATTTCCTCGATATCCATGGTGGCGATGATCAGACGGAGCTGACCGAAAATGATATCCTTGGAAAGCTCCTGGATCTCGCTGAGCTGGAGTCCCAGCAACCGTTCTGCCGCGTTCTGCATCACGCCGGGCTCGGTGGAGATACCAACGGTAAAGCGGGAGGGAACGTCGATACGGATGTTCTGTCTGGACAGCGCGTTCTTCAGATCCACCTGAATGGAAATGGGCGTCAGATCCAGATAGGCATAGGACTGGAACACGGGAATAACGAACTCGGCACCGCCGTGAATACACTTGGCGCTTCGGTTGGTCCCGTCCTTGTTCTTCCCGATGGATCCGTAGACCACCATGATCTTGTCGGAAGGGCACTTCTTGTAGCGGGAGCAGACCCAGGCAATAAAGGAAACTGCCACCAGAACGAGTGCGCAAATGAGAATGATGATTTGGGGTTGCATGATGTTACCTCCGTATATAAATTTTTTTGGTTACTTTCTTTTGACCACCAGGTCGGTTTGTCCACTGATTCCGATCACCAGGATCTCACAGCCGGTGGGGATTGGTTCTTCCTCGTCGGTCACCGCGTTTCGCTCCACGAAGGAGCCCTGGAGCATGATCTGCACCTTGCCTTCCCCCGTACGGGAGGGAGGAATGGTCAGATAGACCTTGCCCGCCGTACCAATGGCATTGCGGTTGTCCAGATTGCCGTCGTTGCGGAGTCTCATGACGGCGCGGAGAAGAAACGCCAGCGCGACCATGGTGATAAGACCGCAAAGGATCGCTACAGGGAGCGTGACATAGAGGGCGGCACCTGCCGCGTCCATGACGACACCTACCCAGCCGAATACCACGAAAAAGGCGATGATACCCCGCAGGGTAAAGACGCGCAAGCCGTCAAACCCAGCGCCGTCGTGGGAAAGAGGCTCGCCATCCACGTCCACGTCGCCGTCCACGTCGGCAGAGGAGTCCATGCCCGGATCGGGCAGTTCGTCCGCGTCGCCGTCGTCTCCGATACCGAGAAGCATTAGCACCGTCTGGATCAGCAACACCAGCGTAGAGGGGATCGCCACACAGTAGAAAATCTGCGCGGCGGCAGAGAGAGAATTCCACCAGTCAAACATAATATGATTCCTTTCTTATTGATTTGTGGATGTTATGAATTATTGCAAGGAGCCGAGCCGCTCCTCTGCCGCGTGCCGCAGCCTGGCGGCGGCGTGAGCGTAAAGCATGATCTGAAGGATCGTTGCCAGCTTCTGCCGGGCACCTGGGAAGGGTTCGGGAAGGTCCTCGGCGGCGTGTGTCGCCGCGTCACGGATCGATTGAGGATCGGAGAGGACAAATCGGTCCTCCGCCAGCAGATCTACGTATCGGTGATAGAGCGCGTCGTCACGGATCAGATCGTCCTCCTTACCCGCCGACTCCCCGCCGATGACACGGATCAATCCGCAGATCTTCTCGATTTGCAGAGATTCCCTGAGCATATTGATGATCACGATACGGGCAAACTGTTCTCGGGAATACAGCCGTTGCTGTGGGGAAGAGACAAAGCCTCGCTTCACCCAATTCTGGATCAGATAGGGCTCCAGTCCCGTCATAATGGATACCTGTGACAGCGTTACGCCGCCGGCGGCAAACATGCCGTCAAACAGGGAAACCGAGCAGCCCTTTTCCAGCGATGACGTCTCTACGGTCATTCCCGGAAAGGTTTTCGTCATGAGCTCACCTCCTTGCGTGGATTTTACACTTTGATTATATCATACGGTCAAGTGATTGTCAATAGAGATCGTATTGATTTTTTAAAATCTATGGAATTCATAAAATAACGATGCTGAAATTATTCAGGATAAACAAAAAGGACGAGGCTCCTTTCAAAAGCTCGTCCTATTTAATTGATAGTTATACGGCAAATCCGCCGTCGATGCCGATACACTGACCTGTAATAAAGCCCGCCTCCTCGGAGGCAAGGAATGCGGCGAGCGCGGCGACCTCCTTAGGACTTCCAAGTCGGCAAAGGGGTGTTTCCTCGCAAAGAGCGGCGATCGTTTCCTCATCCAGCGCCCCGTTCATTTCGGTGGCGATCACGCCCGGCTCGATGCAGTTGACCGTGATCCCGGATGGTCCCAGCTCCTTGGCAAGTGCCATGGTCAGCCCCCGCAGACCTGCCTTGGAGGCGGAATAGTGTATCTCGCAGGACGCGCCCACCTTCCCCCACATGGAGCCGACTGTGATGATCCGTCCGCTGTGCCGGGCGATCATATGCTTTGCGACGGCGCGGGCAGCGTAAAAAGCACCCGAAAGATTGGTATCCATCACGGTTTGCCAATCGGCATCGGTCAGATCGGTAAACAGCTTGATCTGGGAGATGCCCGCGTTGCAGATCAGTACGTCGATGCCGCCCATGGTCTCAACGGCAAGACGGATTCCTTCGGCAACCTCGTCTGAATTTCTTACGTCAGCGCGGATCGCCAACGCGCCCGTTTCGGCACTGACACGTGCCGCGGCCTCAGCATTGGAGCGGTAAAAAAAGACAACGGCGTGACCTTCGGCAGTGAAGCGCTCCACACACGCTTTTCCGATCCCTCGGGAGCCTCCCGTAATCAAAACCTTCATAACATCCTCCGTGAACAGAATTCTGTATCCAGATAACAAATTGATTATACCGCAAAAGAGGAGAAAAATCAACCGTATTGATAAAAACTTTATAAAAAAGAAGGGAAAGCCGTAAAAATTCAAAAAAAGACTTGACATAAAAAGAGAAGTATGGTATAATACTGATTCGGTACGGGTAAAAATATCTGCCCGTCTCCTTACTGCGCGTAAAATTTGTATATGCGCGCGGTCTTAAGTCCATAGGGAGGTGTAAAAAATGGAAAAGGTAATCAATTCTTACGAAAGCCTGTTCATTGTTGATGTAACCAAGGGTGAAACCGTTACCGAAGCAACTGTGAACAAGTTCCTGTCTTTGATCGAGGCAAATGCCGAGGTCGTAGACGTGGCAAAGTGGGGTAAGCGCCGTCTTGCTTACGCGATCAACGATATGCCCGAAGGCTACTACGTTGTCGCTACGTTCAAGGCAGAGCCCGCGTTCCCCAACGA
>JAZNVA010000100.1:0-2987 GCA_045592565.1 Eubacteriales bacterium
GAGCAGTGCAGGCTCCTTTAGCGTACCGTCATAGTTATCCACCATGTCTACCGCATCCTTGTCGATTCCGCTGAACAGCTCGGCGCAGAAGGGATCCAGCTTTGCTTCGGTATAACGGGATGCGGCAAAGCGCATATTGGAGGAATACTGCTTACCAAAGCTTCCCTTGGAGTCCACAAAGGGATGCAGAAGCGCCTCATTGTCTCTGGTCAGACGAACCATCGTCTCGTAGATCGCCATATCTCCGTGAGGATTCAACTGCATGGTTCGTCCGACGATATTGGCGCTTTTGATTCTGGGATGGTCCCGATTGAGCAATCCCATTTTATACATGGTATACAGCAGCTTACGGTGTGAGGGCTTCAAGCCGTCGATCTCGGGGATCGCGCGAGAAACAATGACGCTCATTACGTAAGGCATATAATTGGTTTCAATGGTTTCTGTGATCAGCTGGGGGCGCGCAGGGGCGTGTACGATCTCTGCCGGATCGTTCGAGATCTTGGTTTTTTTTGCTTTTGCCATGAATGTACCGTCCTTGATTGATATAGTTTAGGGAAGAAGAACCTCTCGGTTCGTTCCGTAGAAAATATCCGCATGACCGGATATAAGCTTGCAAAATTCCTCCATTTTCGCCCAATCGTCGAAGATATCAAATTCATAGGCGTGTCCCCAGACATAAAAAATGAGGGGCGATTCAGAGGTGTCGTTCAAAAATTGCTCGGCAAGATCAAATAACCTGTCCATATCCTCGTGGTGATAGGCGGTGGGGTGAAATTCGTACAGATTATCCTGAGGAGCAAAGCCGTAGTTGGATTGGGTGGTGCGGGCATATCTCACACCGGTTTTGCTTTGAAGAAGGCGAGAGACATGACTGTCATAGTTGACACCGCCACCGGGATAAGAAAAGCCAACCACCTCATATCCCGCAAGGTCGGAGAGGCGCAAGCGGTCTTCCTCAACCTGACGGATGATTTCCGACTCACACTCGATCGTGGTAAGGAGAGGGTGGTTCAGTGTATGCGCGGCAATTTCGTGACCTTCGTAGATGAAGCGCAGATCCGCCGCGGCGTTTTTGTCGTGACGGACGTACTGTCCGTTCCGAACCAACGAGCCCGTCTTGCCCAGACGGTGGGAGTTTAAATGAAAGGTTGCCTTCAGTCCGTATTTGCGGAACAGCTCCGCCAAGCGAATATCCTGTGTTACACCGTCGTCGTAGCTGAAGGTGACTGCTTTCCGTTTTCCGTAAAACATAAGTATCTTAAACCTTTCGAACCGTGTGCGCGGCGGCACGAATAAGGCGGTTGTAAAGGGCCAAGCCCATTCCGTCTTTTGGGGGGAGATGGGCGTAGATCACATCGGCATCCAGCTCGTCCGCCTGCCGCAGGGCGGCAAACAGGGAATGCGCCTGAGCGGGAAGATCGTCTTTCGCACCTACGTCGATCACGCGTTCAAAGCGTAGATCGTCCAGCTCCTCCCGATAACTCAGGATCACACATTTTTCTCTGTTCTGGGCATTGCGAAGATAGGTCAGTACACAGTCATCATCACCGTCCAACAGAACCAGAGGAATTTTCGGGGCGTAGTGCCTGTATTTCATACCGGGGGAAAGAGGACGTTCATTTTCCTTGAGTCCCTCGATGATGGCGGGGGAAAGCTCCACCGAGTCACATACGCAAAGAAGCGCGTCTGCTGTGATGGCTCCGGGGCGGAGAAGGGTAGCATGGTTTCCGTTCAATGAAATAATGGTGGATTCCAGACCGATCTCGCAGTCGCCTCCGTCGATGATTGCCTCTATCCGTTCCGTAAGATCATGAATGACGTGAGCACCGCAGGAGGGGGAAGGACTCCCCGAAAGATTGGCGGAGGGGGCGGCAATTGCCACTCCCGCCTTTCGGATCAGCGCCTGCGCCAGCGGGTGAGAGGGACAGCGGATCGCCACCGTGTCAAGTCCTCCCGTTACCGCAGGAGGGATGATATCTTTTTTCGGCAGGATGACCGTCAGAGGACCGGGCATAAATGCTTTTGCCAGCTTGTAATAGGTTTCGCTGACGTGGGCGTACCGCTCCGCATCCTCGGGAGCCGCGATATGAATGATCAGAGGGTTGTCCGAAGGACGCCCCTTTGCCGCATAGATCTTCCGCGCGGCGTCGGCATCGGTGGCATCTCCGCCGAGACCGTAAACCGTCTCGGTGGGGAAGGCAACAAGACCACCTGCGCGAAGGATCTCTGCCGCTTCGTCAAGGGCGGGGGCTTCGGTGTCATTGTAAGATAACGTGAAAATTTTTGTCGTCATAGGAAAATCCTTTGAAGCTTGAAATAAGAGTTACGCCTCGCTTGCCTTCAGCTTTTCCGCTGTGTCAGCGGTGATCAAGGCGTCGATCATCGCACCGATATTGCCGTTGAGGAAGCTTTCCAAGGAGAAAAGCGTCAGACCGATCCTGTGGTCGGTGATCCGTCCTTGCGGATAATTGTAGGTGCGGATCCGTTCGCTTCGGTCTCCCGTACCCACCTGACTCTTGCGATCGGAAGCGATCTTTTCGTTCTGCTCGGTGAGCTTCATGTCATAGAGCTTGGTTTTCAGCATCTTCATTGCCTTGTCACGGTTTTTGAACTGACTGCGCTCCTCCTGACATTCGATGACGATGCCCGTAGGCTTGTGGATCAGACGGACAGCGGATTCGGTCTTGTTGACGTGCTGACCGCCCGCTCCGCTGGATTTGCAGGATTCCATGATAATATCGGCGGGGTTGATCTCGATCTCAATGTCCTCTGCCTCGGGAAGGACCGCCACTGTGGCAGTTGAGGTCTGGATCCGTCCCTGGGATTCGGTTTCAGGCACACGCTGGACACGGTGTACGCCGCTTTCAAACTTGAGCTTGGAGTACGCGCCGTCGCCCTCGATCATGAAGGAAACTTCCTTGAATCCGCCCAGTTCGGTTTCGTTGGCGTCGATGATCTCGGTCTTAAAGCCCTGCTGAGCCGCGTAC
>JAZNVA010000101.1:0-4318 GCA_045592565.1 Eubacteriales bacterium
ACCTTCAACGGCGAGACACACACGTTGACCGGCGTTGCTCAGGCAGACGGACGGACCAAGTACACCCTTGACGGTATTCTCCCTCAGGAGATCGGCGATGACATCGTCTTCAACTGGACCAATACCGCAACCGGTCTCGGACAGACGATCACCACCAGCGTTCAGGATTACGCGGAGAAGCTTCTGGCTGCCACCAACAATGACAACCTCAAGACTCTTCTGAACACCATGCTCCACTACGGCGCAGAGGCTCAGAAGTACGCGAACTACAAGGCAGACACCCTTTGCAACGTCAATGCGGGAGCCGTTACCAACGTGAATATCGCGGGACTTACCGCTCCCTATTCCACTCCTACCGCCGCTTTCACCAACGTCGCGCTGGTGCTGGAGGATGCTCTGATGTTCCAGATCACCCTTGCTGACGGCGTGACCGCCGTGAATTATGAATGCGGCGAGTTCAGCGGAGCGCTTAATGTGGTGGACGGATCCGTTTACTTCGACGTTTACGCATTCCGCGCCGCTGACGCGATCAAGCTGACCGCAAACGGCGAGACCTGGACGCTCTCCCTCAATTGGTATCTGATGAACGTTCAGGCTGCCGAGGCTCAGGATCTGATCCAGGCAATCGTCAACTATACCAGCGCCGCTGCAGCTTACAGAGCAGCAAAGTAAGGCGCGGAGGATCTATGAAGAACTCCTACGCGGCGCCTACGGCTCAATTCACGGTATTTACCTGCGAGGACGTGATCCAATCGTCCCCCATCAAGCTACCGGGAATCGATCTGCACTCAACTCGAGCCGCAGAGCTGACCTGGTCTGACGACGACCAATAACTATCACGGAACGGTCACCCCCTTCGGGTGACCGTTCTTAAAATCGGAGATACTATGAAACATCTACTTTCCACATTACTCGTTCTTGCCCTTTTGGTTCTCTGCCTTGCCGCCTGCGACGGCAACAAGGATGGCTCCGACAACACTCCGAACGACACGGACCGACCCTCGGTCTCTCAATCCGAGAGCGGACCCGAATCGGAGTCGGTGTCAGGATCCCAGTCAAGCGCAGGCTCTGAATCGGATTCCGACTCTGAATCGGGCTACGCCTCCGAATCGGATTCCGACTCTGAATCGGATTCTGAAGTAGAGCTTCCCGAGATCGAGGTCTGACAAGTATATAACACAACAAACGGACACGCCAAGAGAGGCTTGTCCGTTTTATTTTATTTTTCCTCCTTTTTCCACGGAATAATTATTTTTTATGACACGGTATGACAGGATGGCATATGCTGTAAATGAAGGCTTTCTCCTTCCAAACACTGCAAATTTCAACAGAAAGGTAGATTTTCACATGTATATGGAAGACGATACCATGACGCCCCGCGATCGGATCAGCGATGATATGCTTCGCCGTATGTTGGAGATCGACGGGGATTCCGTCAACCCTCCCGCTCCCCACGCGCACAACAAAATGCGCAAAAGCTGGGGACTTGTAGGATACCCCTTGGCATCAGTTTACGCGCCCCTGCAAGAGTTCCGCGCTCTTTACGACCGCGAGACCGCTCTCCACAAGGGAACCGTCTTTTCCGAATTGGATCTCCCCTTTATGGGCGAGACGATCATGAAAGGAGGCAAACACCGTGGTTGATCGCAATTCCCGCCGAGATCCGCTTCGCCCCGTGGCAAGCCAACAGCCAACGCCGCCTTCCTGCGGCTCCTGTGCACCAAGTAACGGCGCCAAGGACGATCTGCTCCGCCGTCTGCAAGCCTTGGATTTCTCCATCTATGACACCATTCTCTATCTGGATGCCTATCCCGAATCGGCTGACGCGCTTGCCTATTACAAAAAGCTGATCGCCGAGCGCGATTCCATCATAAAAACGCTGTCCGCTTCTCACAATGCCCCCATGACTGCCTTTGATAATCTCGGAGACGAGTGGGATTGGGTAAAGAGCCCCTGGCCATGGGAAGCCTCGGCAAATTAAAGAAAGGAAGGCACCCTTATGTGGCTTTATGAAAAGAAACTCCAATATCCCGTAAAGATCAAAAATCCCAATCCCCAGTTGGCACAAATCATCATCAGCCAACTGGGCGGCCCCGACGGCGAGCTTGCCGCTTCCATGCGATATCTGCACCAGCGGTACAGCTGTCCTTGGGGCAAGGTAACGGGAATCCTCACGGACGTGGGCACAGAGGAACTGGCGCATCTGGAAATGGTTGCCGCGATTCTCTATCAGCTGACTCGCAATCTCTCCCCCGAGGAGATCGAAAAATCCCCCTTCGCCACCTATTTTGTAGATCACACCACAGGGCTCTACCCCGTTGCCGCCTCGGGCGTTCCCTTTGACATGAAATACGTGGGAATCAAGGGAGATATTCTCACCGACCTGCACGAGGATCTGGCGGCAGATGCTGCAATACTGCAAGAGCGACCTTTGTCAAAAAATCGCCGAAAAGCCTTGAAATATAAGGATTTTTCGCACTTCGGCAAAACGCTCAAAAATTGATATCCTGCTATCATATAAGAGCAACAATAGGTATTTTTACCAAAATTTAGATAAATTTATTAAAAAAATCGATAAGGACAAGCTGTTTCTCCAAACATAGAAAAACGATGCCCCAAAGCGCGGAGCATCGTTTCAACGTAGCCATACATCTGAATTTAATCAACAAGTCCCATATACTTCATCATATTGAAAGCGGCTTGTTTTTTTGCTTCTTTTACCTTTGATCCTTCGCCATCAACCCAATATCCATTCAGATAACAGCGTACAGTAAACTTGTGGCTATTGTCATCGTATACGATATCTTCAACGGTTTCGTAATTGGGACGATCATATCCCTCCGATTGACAATGCTCTTGAAGCATATTGATCGCGTTTTCATAGTTGACGATAAAGCGATTGATATCCGGTTCAAAATCTTCTTCTAAGCGTTCCAATACCAGTTCGGCAGCATTGTTTTCTGCCTCTTTTTTTGTATTTCCATCAGCTCGCTCACGAACGCCCAACTCCTCAACCTCACACACGGACACATAGGAGCCATCCCAGTTTTGGCGAGTATCATACTCAGGTCTGTCATACCCAAACCGCTGGCACCATTCCTGAACGCTGTTTTTGTAACTTATCCTGATTTCACCATCGTTAGCTGCAAGAAATTTATCAACGTCGAGTATTTTGCTAACCATATTTTTCACAACTGACCATTTCTTGCCCGAGTCCAAATAAATCGCACCGACAATGCTCTCAAAGAGATCTTCTAAAACCGATTTGCCATTTTGCACACCTTGCTGTTGGTCTCCGATACTGACTCTAAGATAATCCTGAAGACAAAGCTTGCTCATTTGCTTTGCCAAATATCTTTTGTTCGTAAGAGCGCTTCGTAAAGCACTCAAATCGCCTTCCGTTCTAAAGGAATACATACCACTTCCATCTTGATCTGTGTATTTCTCAAGAAGAATATCACTAATCACGAGGGAAAGCACCGCATCGCCGTAAAATTCCAACACCTCGTTGTCTTGATCTTCGGGGTGCTCATAATGATAGGATGAGCGCGTAAATGCTTGGGTGAGCAATTGCTTGTTTTTGAATTCATAGCCGATTGAATTCTCAATTTCGACAATCGCGTTTTTCTTTAACATAAAAAATCCTCCGCAATACAAATTTTGCAAAGAATATAAAAATAGCTTGCATATATGGGTATGGCTACACTACCCCTATTCGCAAGCAAACAATACATTAAATTAAATTTTATATATTTGTGAAAGATGGTTTCACCTTGCAGAAATATATAACATGTAAGTTAATACATCCTTTGCTTGATTATATTGTAACACAGAATAGAATAAATGTCAAGTGCTTTTTTGAGGGTCGACGAAACAAATCGCCAACCCCCATTTTTATTACTTTTACTTAAATGACGGCGCGTGAGTTTCGCCCGTCGCAAACGTGTTCGGTCCGGGGTTCGACATAGAAAAATACATCTTTGCCGCCTTGGTCGTACCGAAATCACGGTTCGAGCCCGTTTCCTGAACCTTGTTGAAGGCATCACGGAACATTTGATTGTGCGCCTCCTCGCGATTGAGAAGGAAGTCAATCGTTTCCCGCACTTTCTTGTCCTCAATCTGACGGTAGAGATACTCGTAAACCACCTTGGCTCTCTGCTCGGACGCGATATTAGAGAGCAAGTCGGCGCACAGGTCGCCCGTGACGGTCACGTAATCCGCCGTCCAAGAATACCCCGAGGAATTGATTAGTCCGGGATTCAGCCCCAGCAGAACGTGAGTCTGTACCTCGCCCGCCTGCACCTTGGTTGCGTCCACG
>JAZNVA010000102.1:0-13014 GCA_045592565.1 Eubacteriales bacterium
CATTCAAATTCGATCGCAGGAGGAACAAATTTATGGCAAAAAGAACAGACTTGAAGAAAATTCTGATCATCGGCTCGGGCCCTATCGTCATCGGACAGGCCGCCGAATTTGACTATGCGGGCACGCAGGCGTGTCTGGCACTGAAGGAGGAGGGCTACGAGGTCGTACTGTGCAACAGCAACCCGGCGACCATCATGACCGACACCTCCATTGCCGACAAGGTCTACATGGAGCCCCTGACGCTGGAATACGTGGCCAAGATCCTGCGCTACGAGCGTCCCGACGCTATCGTCCCCGGCATCGGCGGACAGACCGGCCTGAATCTGGCCATGCAGCTGGAGAAGAAGGGAATTCTGAAGGAGTGCCGCGTGGAGCTGCTGGGTACCAGCAGTGAGTCCATCGAGCGCGCCGAGGACCGTGAGCTGTTCAAGGAGCTTTGCCAATCCATCGGTGAGCCTACCATTCCTTCCGAGATCACCTACAGCATCGAGGAAGCCAAGGCGGCGGCAGAGCGCATCGGCTATCCCGTGGTCCTTCGTCCTGCCTTCACGCTGGGAGGCACCGGAGGTGGCTTTGCAAACAACGAGGAGGAGCTTTGCGAGATCGGAAGAAACGCATTTGAGCTGTCTCCCGTTCATCAGGTTCTGATTGAGAAGAGTGTGAAGGGATATAAGGAGATCGAGTTTGAGGTCATGCGCGACTCCAACGACCATGCCATTACTATCTGCGGTATGGAGAACATCGATCCCGTTGGTGTTCATACGGGTGACTCCATTGTAGTAGCACCGATCATGACGCTTTCCGCTCATGATATGAAGATGCTCAATGATTCCGCTATCAAGATCATTCGTGAGCTGAAGATCGAGGGCGGCTGTAACGTACAGTACGCGCTCAATCCCGAAACCAGCGAATATTACCTTATCGAGGTCAACCCCCGCGTATCCCGTTCCTCTGCTTTGGCATCCAAGGCGTCCGGTTATCCCATTGCCCGCGTGACCGCCAAGATCGCGGTTGGTATGAGTCTGGAGGAGATCAAGATCGCCAACACCAATGCGGCGTTCGAGCCCGCGCTTGATTACGTGATCGCCAAGTTCCCTCGTTTCCCCTTCGATAAGTTTACCTCGGCTTCCAACCAGCTTGGAACTCAGATGAAGGCGACGGGTGAGATCATGGGTATCGGATCCAATCTGGAGGAGTGTTTGCTGAAGGGTATGCGTTCTCTGGAGATCGGCGTTTCCCATATTTATCACGCGAAGTTTGATCATATGACAGACGGAGAGATCCTGGACTATATTGCTACCTTCCGTGACGATAACATTTTCGCTATCGCTGAGCTTCTTGCCCGCGGTGTTTCTATAGAGCAGGTGCACAAGATCACCATGATCACGCCTTACTTCCTGCAGGCGATCAAGAACATCGTGGATATGGAGGAGATCCTGAAGGCTCACGTTAACGATCTGGAAACGCTGAGCGCCGCCAAGAAGATGGGCTTCTCCGATAAGTACGTGGCAAGACTTTGGAATTGCGCCGAGATCGATGTGTTCCACTTCAGAAAAGAACATGGTCTGTTTCCTGTATTCCGCATGGTAGATACTTGCCATACGGGCGCGTATATCCCTTATTTCTACTCCTCTTACACGGGCGAGAACACCTCGGTTCTCACCGATAAGAAGAAGATCGTGGTTCTGGGCGCAGGCCCCATCCGTATCGGACAGGGCGTAGAGTTTGACTATTCTACCGTTCACGCCGTGCAGACCATTAAGAAGGCGGGCTACGAGGCGATCATTATCAACAACAACCCCGAGACCGTTTCCACTGACTATACCACGGCGGACAAGCTCTACTTTGAGCCCCTTACCGCCGAGGACGTGATGAATATCATTGAGTTTGAAAAGCCGGAGGGCGTTATTGCATCTCTGGGCGGACAGACTGCCATCAATCTGGCACAGCCCCTTCATGACAGAGGCGTGAAGATCATTGGAACCGATTGCGCCGCGATTGACCGCGCGGAGGACAGAAATGCCTTTGAGAATCTTCTCAACGAGCTGAACATCCCTCGCGCTAAGGGAAAGGCAGTCACCAAGATCGAGGACGGCATTGCCGCCGCCGCGGAGATCGGATATCCCGTTCTGGTTCGTCCCAGCTTCGTGCTTGGCGGACGTGCGATGCAGATCGTGGGTGACGAGGAGCAGCTTCGCACCTATCTTAAGACCGCCGTTGAGATCGACGAGGACAAGCCTGTTTTGGTGGATAAGTATATCAGCGGTAAGGAGGTCGAGGTGGACGCCATCTGCGACGGACACAACGTGTTCGTTCCCGGAATCATGGAGCTGGTCGAGAGAACCGGTGTTCACAGCGGTGACTCCATCAGCGTATATCCTCCGTTCTCCATTTCCGATAAGGTCAAGGGCATCATTCTTCAGTATGCGAAGAAGCTGGGACTTGGTATCGGTATCGTTGGACTTTACAACATTCAGTTTATCGTGGACAAGAACGAGGACGTGTATATCATCGAGGTCAATCCCCGTTCCTCCCGTACCGTACCCTTCCTGTCGAAGGCAACGGGCTACAGCCTTGCAGATATTGCTACCGAGGTGATCCTCGGCAAGTCTCTCAAGGAGCAGGGGATCTTTGATATCTATCCCGACGAGAAGAAGCGCTGGTACGTCAAGGTTCCCGTATTCTCCTTCAACAAGCTCCGCGGACTTGATGCGTATCTGTCTCCCGAAATGAAGTCTACGGGTGAGGCGATCGGTTATGACGACAAGCTGAACCGTTCTCTTTACAAGGCGTTGCAGGCATCGGGTATGCGTTTGCAGAATTACGGAACCGTTTTCGTAACCATTGCCGATAAGGATAAGGAGGAGGCGCTGCCTCTGATACGCCGTTTCTACAATCTGGGCTTCAACATTGAGGCGACACCCGGAACGGCAAGCTTCCTCAAGAGCAACGGTATCCGCACTCACGTGCTGCAGAAGATCGAGACGGGAAGCAACGAGATTCAGGAGTCGACCCGTCAGGGACACATTGCCTACGTCATCAATACCAGCGATCTGCAGTCCAAGGATGCCATCAGCGATGGCAGACAGATCCGTTCCTGGGCGATCGAGAGCAACGTAACGCTGTTCTCCTCTCTGGATACCGTTCGCGTTCTGCTGGACGTTCTGGAGGAGACCACTCTCTGTATTTCCACCATTGACGCGTAAAAAATACCGTCGGGGATCCCTTTGACAGGGCTCTCCGACGGAAAATCATTGACCGATTACAAGGAGAAGCTATGAAACAGGGAATTTTTCAAATTGCCGAAAATACTCCTCTGACCGACAGCGTAATGCGGATGCGCCTCGTGGGAGACGTGTCGGACATTACCGCATCGGGACAGTTTATCAATATCAAATTGGAAGGTAAATATCTGCGCCGTCCCATCTCTGTCTTTGACCGTGACGGGGAATCGGTGACTATCATTTACAAGGTAGTAGGCGCGGGCACCGAGCAGATGAAGAATATGAAGGCAGGCGAGACGCTGGACGTGCTGACGGGACTTGGCAACGGCTACGATCTCTCCGTCAGCGGAGAGAAGCCTCTGCTTTTGGGAGGCGGCGTTGGTGTTCCCCCCATGTATATGCTTGCCAAGGGCTTGATCGCTGAGGGCAAGAAGGTCTCGGTGGTTCTCGGCTTTAACACCAAGGACGAGGTCTTTTGCGAGGAGGATTTCCGCGCATTGGGCGCTGACGTAACGGTGACCACTGTGGACGGTTCCTACGGAACGAAGGGCTTTGTCACCGACGTGATGAAGGATGCGGACTACTCCTACTTTTATACCTGCGGTCCCGAGCCCATGCTCCGCGCTGTGTACCGTACAAGCGTGACTGAGGAACAGTTCAGCTTCGAGGAGCGCATGGGTTGTGGCTTTGGCGCTTGCATGGGATGCTCCTGCAAGACGGTGACGGGCTATAAGCGGATCTGCAAGGACGGTCCTGTCCTGCGGAAGGAGGAGATCTTATGGGAAAACTGAGTGTGAATCTTTGCGGGATCGAATTGGATAATCCTGTGATCCCCGCCAGCGGAACATTTGGCTATGGCTATGAGTTTGCTGAGCTGTACGATATCAATGTGCTGGGTACCTTTTCCTTTAAGGGCACCACCAAGGATCCCCGATTTGGAAACCCCACTCCGAGAATTGCCGAGTGCTATGCGGGTATGATCAACGCGGTGGGATTGCAGAATCCGGGTGTGGAGAAGGTGCTCTCGGAGGAGCTTCCCAAAATGCGAAAGGTCTTTCACAAGAAGGTCATGGCAAACGTCAGCGGCTTTTCCGTGGAGGACTACGCCTATACCTGCCAGCGGCTGGATCCCTGTGAGGAGATCGGTTGGCTGGAGGTCAATGTCAGCTGTCCCAACGTCCATGGAGGAGGAATGAGCTTTGGAACCTCCCCCGAGGCGGCGGCAGAGGTAGTCAGGGCGGTGAAGAAGGTAACCACAAAGCCCGTGATCGTTAAGCTCTCCCCCAACGTCACCGACATTGTTGCCATCGCCAAGGCGTGTGAGGCAGCGGGCGCGGACGGCATCAGCCTGATCAACACCATGTTAGGCATGCGGATCGATCTGAGGACCAAGAAGCCCGTGATCGCCAATAAAATGGGTGGTTTTTCGGGACCCGCCATTTTCCCCGTAGCGGTAAGAATGGTCTATCAGGTTGCCCACGCTGTGAAGATCCCCGTGGTGGGAATGGGCGGTGTCAGCACGGCAGAGGATGTGATCGAAATGATGCTGGCAGGAGCCACTGCCGTTGAGGTGGGTGCCGCGAACCTGATCGATCCCTTTGCTTGCAAGACCATTATTGAGGATCTGCCTCGCGTGATGGAGAAATACCGAATCGACACGCTGTCCGATATCATCGGTATGGCGTAATACATGATAGAACAGAAAAGGAGAAATACTATGGGAAAAGACGTCATCATTGCCTGTGACTTTGATAGCGCGGAGAAGACATTTGCATTTCTGGACAAGTTTACGGGAAGAAAGCCCTTTGTGAAGATCGGAATGGAGCTTTACTACGCGGAGGGACCCTCCATCGTTCGTGAGATCAAGAAGAGAGGACACAAGATCTTCCTTGACCTCAAGCTTCACGATATTCCCAATACCGTAAAGAAGTCGATGGCGGTTCTGTCCCGCCTTGACGTGGATATGACCAACCTCCACGCGGCGGGTACCGTCCGCATGATGGAGGGGGCGCTGGAGGGACTGACTCGTCCCGATGGCACAAGACCTCTGCTGATCGCCGTGACACAGCTCACCTCTACTGATCAGGAGAGCATGGAGCGCGATCTTTGGATCGAGAAGCCTATTGCCGACGTGGTGATGCACTATGCTCACAATGCGAAGGTAGCGGGTCTTGACGGTGTGGTTTGCTCCCCTCTGGAGGCGGGCAAGGTGCATGAGACCTGCGGCGAGAAGTTCCTGACCGTTACCCCCGGCGTGCGCTTTGCCGACGGAGATATCGGTGACCAGAAGCGTGTTATGACGCCCGCCGAGGCAAAGAAGATCGGCTCCGATTACATTGTGGTAGGAAGACCCATCACTGCCGCGGAGGATCCCGTTGCCGCATACGAGCGTTGTGTTCGTGAATTTGTAGATTGATTAGAGAAAAGGAGATAGAATGATGCCTCAGTACGTTGTTTTACAGGTAACCTTAAAGGAAAAATTCCTTGGAACAGGATCGAAAAATTTGTCTCAGCTGGAGGATGTGATCAACGAGCAAGCCGCAAAGGGCTATCGCCTTCACACCATTTCCACCGCGTCCGCGCAAAGTCAGGGCTTTGGCGGCGGTGACCGCATTCAGGCAACGATGGTATTTGAAAAACTGTAAGGAGAAAGACAATATGGAAAGCTACAAGAGAGAATTTATTGAGTTTCTGGAAGGCGCGGGCGTCCTGAAATTTGGCGATTTCACCGCAAAGAGCGGAAGAAAGATTCCCTATTTCATCAACGCGGGAATGATCAAGACGGGTGAGGATATTGCAAAGCTTGGTGAGTTCTACGCCAGAGCTTATACCGAGAAGCTGGGTGAGAAGAAGGCTGTTCTTTATGGCCCTGCCTACAAGGGGATCTCCCTTTCCGTCTCTGCCGCTGTGGCGCTGTCCAAAAAGGGACTGAACGTTCCGTTCTTCTTTAACCGCAAAGAGGTGAAGGATCACGGCGAGGGCGGCTTATTCGTGGGCTACGTTCCTACCGCAGGGGAGGAGGTCGTCATCATCGAGGACGTCATCACCGCGGGAACCGCGATCCGCGAGAGCATGGAGATCCTGTCGCACTTGGAGGGCGTTAAGGTCGCCGCTACCTTTATTATGGTAGACCGCAAGGAAAAGGGACAGACCGAGAAGGGCGCAATGCAGGAGATCGAGGAGCAGTTCGGCTTCCCCGTATATTCCATCGTAGACGTTTACGACATCATCGAGTATCTGGAGGCGGACGAGGCAAACGCGGAGAATGTTACTCGGATCAAGAACTATCTGGCGGTCAACGGCGCAAAGGCGTAAATCGGGAAAAGGAGAACTTATATGAGAAGTCTGATCGATATTTTGGATTTTTCGGTCGATGAGGTCAACGAGGTGATCGATACCGCGCAGGACATCATCGCCAACCCCAAAAAGTATTCCGAGATCTGCCGCGGAAAGAAGCTGGCAACCCTGTTTTTTGAGCCCTCTACCCGTACCCGTCTGAGCTTTGAATCGGCAATGATCGAGCTGGGCGGAAGCGTGATCGGCTTTTCCGACGGGCAGAACACCTCTGCTTCCAAGGGCGAGAGCGTATCTGATACGGCAAAGGTCATCAGCTGTTATGCCGATATTATCGCCATGAGACATCCCAAGGAGGGGGCGCCTCTGGTGGCGGCGCAGGCGGCTTCGATCCCTGTGATCAACGCGGGTGACGGCGGTCACAATCATCCTACCCAGACCTTGGCAGATCTTCTGACCATCACGAGAGAAAAGGGCGCTGTGAAGAACTTTACCATCGGATTCTGCGGAGACCTGAAGTTCGGAAGAACCGTTCACTCTCTCATCAGTGCGCTGTCCCGTTACGAGGGCGTTCGGGTGATCCTGATCTCTCCCGATGAGCTGAAGCTTCCCAGCTATATCAAGAAGGACGTTCTGGAAAAGAACGGTATGCCTTATCTCCAGACCACCGATCTGGAAGCGGTCATGCCTGAGCTGGACGTGCTGTATATGACTCGCGTGCAGAAGGAGCGCTTCTTTAACGAGGAGGATTATCTGCGACTGAAGGATAGCTACATTCTGACACCTCAGAAGCTGACGAGCGCCAAGTCCGATCTGTGCATCATGCACCCCCTGCCCAGAGTCAACGAGATCAGTGTCGCCATTGATGACGGTCCTCGCGCGTGCTATTTCATGCAGGTTCTGAACCGTAAATACGTGCGCATGGCTTTGATTCTCAAGCTGTTAAAGGAGGCAGGAACACTATGAATATTGATTCCATTCAAAACGGATTTGTCATTGACCACATTCCCGCGGGAAAGGGAATGAAGCTCTACGAGCTTCTGGGATTGGATTCCTTGGATTGCTCCATTGCACTGATCAAGAACGTGAACAGCCGCAAAATGGGAAAAAAGGATATCATTAAGATCGACGCTGAGATCGACATCAATCTGGAGATCATCGGCTACATTGCTCCCGAGGTTACCGTGAATATCATTCGCGGTGGCGTTCTTGTGGAGAAGAAAACTCTGGAGCTCCCTCAGATGCTGACGGGCGTGATCCACTGTAAGAATCCCCGTTGCATTACCACCTGCGAGCAGGAACTGGTACATAAATTCAAGCTGACAGACCCCGAAAAGCGCGTCTATCGGTGCATTTATTGCGAGACGAAAGCAAACTGATCCCCCGATGGGGTGAAGAAAGCAAAAAGAGACGCTCACCATGATACGGTGAGCGTCTCTTTTGTTATTGCTTGATGATCAGCTGATGCCCTCGTCGCTGCCTATGTCGGGAGTGCCGAAGAAATCAAACTGACAGTCGTTGGTGACCAGCTTGAAGCGGTTGCCGTTGGAGGTGTAGAAGAGCAGCCAGCTGCCTTCAGCCTCGTCGTAGTAGTAGGCGTAGCACTTCTTGGAGTTGGGATGAGAGAAGGTGGGAATGCCCGAAAGCTTCACGGAGCCCATCTCGCACAACTCCTTCTCGGAGCCTTCCTCGGAGCAGAATACCTGGGCGTTGCCCTCTGCATCCTCGATGGTGTAGTAGAGGGTGTTGCCGTAGTTGTAGAATGCCATCTCGCTGATATCCTCGCCAAGTCCCTGCTTCTTGGGTTTGCTGTCCTTGGAGGAATCGTAGAAGCGCATGGAACCTGTATCGTCAAGGAAGTAGACGTTATCCTTCTTGGTTACGCAAAGCTCCAAAGCGCCGTCGTAAACCTTTTCGGAGGTGAAGTCGTTCTTCAGGTCGATTCTCTTGAGAATGTAGTTTCCGTTGCTCTCGTGAATGAAATAGTAGTAATCGCCGCTGGCAGTGAATTTACCCGACTGGGTGGGAGCGATCCGTCTTGCGGTGTAGTCCTTGAAGATGTAGAACACGCCCATATCCTTGCCCTCGTCATTGATGCCGCCCATATAGGTCTCGGCAAAGCTGTCATAGATGGCAATTTCGGGATCCGCCGCAACGGGTCTCATATAGCGTGCGCCGATGCTGTAGGTCGTACCTGCGCCCTTTTTCTTGAAGCAGTAGATGTGGGATGCGGACTGTGCGCCGTCAGAGGTGCGGAAGAGAACCTCGTCGCCCTTGACGTTGGTAGCAATGATCTCGGCAAAGCCCGTGCTCTTTTCGATCTGGTATGCCTCGGCATCCTTGGTGGTGATCACGTAGAGATCGGTCACGCCGTCCTTGCTGCGGGTTGCATACACATAATCACCGTAGTTGGAAACACCGACAGGCATGCTGTTCTTGATCGGAACGGCAGACTCATTCTGGTAGATATACATACGGCGCTCTACATTGGCGTCGCTTGCGGTGGGAATTGCAGTGTAAACGACGGTGGATGCATCAGCGGAGATGAAGAAATTTTCGGGGGAAGCGTCACGCTTAACGATTCTCTCGTCACCCTCCTCGGTGTAAAGACGGAAATCGTTGGGCTCTTGCGCCACAAAACCGGGCTTCAAGGTAGCAAAAGCGAGAACGTCATCAACGGGAGTGGTGGTCAGAGGAATAATATCCTTACCGTCAAGCAGATATACGTGGTATCCCTCGGAGCCGCTGTCCACGGCGTAGGCAAAGGAGTTGTCTGCGGCGCAAATGACCTCGACAATACCCTCGAACTCGATATCCAGCATTTTTCCGTTTGCGGAAACGTGATAAATATTGGCATCGTCCGCATATGCGATAAAGGCGTTATCCTTGTATGTAATGTGCTTGGAGCGACCGACGATCAAGCCGATGATCAGAACTGCCAGCAGGACGACCACAACAGCCGCCGCGATGGCAATGATCAATGCCTTGGTGTTCAGAGGCTTCTTGGGCGCTTTTCTTGCGGGACGCGCCTGTCTTTGGGGACGCGCATTCTCGGGTCTTCCCTCGGAGGACTGGAAGGAGTTGAAGTCCTCGGTCTCTCCCGCGTCGTACATCACGCCGTCACGCGTTTCCTTGCGATACGCGGCGGGTGCTTCAGATGCCGAAGCGCCGGCGTATGCGGGGCGAAATTCGTTCTTTGAAAACATATTTACCTCCATTGAGTATATATTACTTTCCATTATACTTTATTCTACCATATTTAATTTATATATACAATCACATATTGTGAAGAAATTGTTAACAAAAGGTTAACAACAAAGTTTTTTTGGTATTTTTATGGCAGTTTTACATGAAAAATGTCGTAGGTTTTTTGAGGAATGTCGTAGATTGATCTGCGAGTGAGTCCGTGGGCATATCTTGGACAACTCCCTCATATGCTGTGATAGAGAAATACAAAGGGGGCGAGTATGGCAACGACGATCAAAATGGCAAGAAATGGCTCACGTTCGTTACCCATTCCTCCGTATCTTGCGCGGTGTCTGCCCCCTCGGTTGACCGATGAGATCGGGCGGTGCGGTATGGGGCGGATCGAGGAGCTTCGCTTGCGGGCGGAACGGTGTGTGTATCTGACGGGAGCGGGGGAGAACCGACGTCTGGAGACGATCCTGAGCGGCGAGGAGCTTTCGGAGCTGGTCAATCGATTCTGTGACGGCTCGCTGTACGCTCATCGAGACACCATTGTTCAAGGATTTTTGTCCCTACCCGATGGAATTCGGGTGGGGATCTGCGGCAGAGCGGCGGTGGAGGGGGAGAAGGTCCTCGGAATATACGATATTTCGGGGCTGAATATCCGTCTTCCTGCCCGTATCGAACGAATAGGAGACGGGATCTGTCGGTACTTGCTGGAAAATCCACAGAGCGGGATTTTGATCTACGCGCCCCCCGGAGAGGGGAAAACCACACTTTTGCGGAGTGTAGCGGCTCGCATGGCAACAGGATCGGGTGCCAGACGGGTGGTGGTGATCGATACCCGCGGAGAGCTTGGCTACGCGTTGAAGGATCCCGCCCTGAGTGTGGATGTACTGGTGGGATATCCCAGAGCCTTGGGAGTGGAGATCGCGGCTCGGACCATGAATGCGCAGGTGATCGTCTGCGACGAGATCGGTGAGCGGAGAGAGGCGGAGGCGATCCGGTCGGCGCAAAATTGCGGTGTTCCCTTTGTTGCCTCAGCGCATGCCGATTGTGTGGAGGGGCTCTTGCGAAGAACGGGGATCCGAATGCTTCACGATGCCCGTGTATTTGACCGCTATGTGGGGATCCGACGGAGAGCCTGTGGCGGAGAGTTTGACTATACGGTGACCGAGTGGGAGGATGCGAATGGGATTCTTGAAGATCATCGGCGCGCTGTTGCTTGCCCTTAGCGGCGCACTGGGAGCGTACGTTACCAATCAAAGAGCGGCTCACAGCCTCCGACAGGCGGAGGGATGGCTGATGCTGCTTCGGCTGATCCGAACACAAGTGGAATGCTTTTCCTTGCCGATTTCGAGGATCCTTTCGGGGTGCGATCCCTCTTTGCTGATACGGTGCGGATACGGAAATCGGGAGCCTCCCGACGGCTTGGAGTCGCTGTGGCGATGCTGTGAGATTCGGGACGGAGAAACGGATGGGCTGATCTCTGATTTTGTGCGGGAGTTCGGCAAGGGATATCGGGAGGAGCAGCTTCGAAGCTGTGATTACTATGTGGGGCTTCTTTCGGCAAGGCGGGATGTACTGGCATCTCAACTTCCCGCACGAAAAAGAGTGAGCTCTACGCTGTGGATCTCAGGCGCACTTGCTATGGTGATCCTTCTGATATGAGACGGGAATATTCAACGAAAAGGAGAAATGAGGAGAAATGGACGTAAGCTTGATCCTGAAGATCGCCGGTGTAGGTGTGCTGGTTTCGGCGGCATCGGCGATTTTAAATAAATCGGGACGGGACGAGCAGGCAATGATGGTCACCTTGGCGGGGATCATTGTGGTGATGCTGATGCTGGTGGGAGAGCTGGGCACACTGTTTGACACGGTGATGTCGGTGTTTGACTTTTGATGGAGATCCTTTGGAAGGTATGCGCCGTATCGGTGCTGTGCGCGGCGGTGATCCTGATCCTGAAGCCCATGCGGGGAGAATTTTCCGCGCTGGTGGGCATCGGAGGGGGGATCCTGATCCTTCTTGCGTTGTTGCCTCTGCTGAGTGGAGTAATGGAGGATACGGTCGTTCTCTTTGATGGCAGTGAGATCGGGCGCTATGCGGACGTCATGCTCCGTGCGCTGGGAGTTGCGCTTCTCACAAGGATCTGCACCGACGTTTGCAAGGATACGGGACAGAGCGCGGTGGCGGGCGGAGTGGAGCTGGCAGGCAAGCTTGTCATATTGATGCTGTGCTTGCCCATGATTCGGGAAATTATCGGATATGCCGCGCAGATCCTGCAGGGCGCCGAGGGCGGATAAGGACGGAATGCGCGATGACAAAACGAGAAGGAGCTACAATGCGAAGACTATGGTTCGTTCGGTATCTTTTTGCGGCACTGTTGTTTTTTTCTTTACCGACGGGTTTTACCCTCACGGCGAGCGCGACGGGGGCGGAGTCCGTCATGCCCGAGGGATACGAGGATCTGACCGAGCTTTTGCCCGAGGAGGTTGAGGAGCTGTTACCCGATGGACTTGACTCTGCCGATCCCGCCGAGGTAGGATCCGCTCTTACGAATCTGACCTCGCCGCAAGAGCTGTTTTCGCTGATCGGTCGTGCCTGCGGACTGGAGCTGGGACGGTCGATACGTCTGCTTGCCAAGCTTTGCGCGCTGTTGTTGATCGCGGCGGTGTTCAGCATCCTTCAGCGTTCCATCGGTTCCTCCGCAATGGCGGGAATGACGAGGTTCTGTACCACAACGGCGATCTTCGCGGCGATCGTTCATACCCAGATGGAGCATCTGCAAAGGGTTGTGGCGTTTTTTGAGCGGATCACCACCCTGATGGGCGCGATGATCCCCATCACGGGGACGGTCTGGGCAATGGGCGGAAACGTGAGCACCGCTACGGCGGGAACGGGAACACTTTATATTTTTGTGAGCGTCTGCGAGGCGTTATGCGCCAAGACCGTAATGCCGCTGTGCTGCTTTCTCACCGCGCTGGCGCTGTGTTGCGCCCTGTCACCCGAGGCGGGGATGCGGGGACTTGCCTCCACTACCAAAAAGACCTATACCTTTTTGCTGGGGATCACCATGACGATCCTCCTGGCGTCTCTTTCTTCCCAGACCGCCCTGACAGCCGCGGCGGACAGTACCACCGCGCGGGCGGCAAAGACGGTGAGTGCCACGGTGATCCCCGTGGTAGGAGGCTCGGTGGGGGAAACCCTACGTACGGTAGCGTCGGGAGTGCAGTATCTCAAAGGTGTGGGGGGTATCGGGGGAATCATCCTTGTGTTCCTGCTGACGTTGCCGACGTTGGTAGAATTGCT
>JAZNVA010000103.1:0-2553 GCA_045592565.1 Eubacteriales bacterium
TGGACTCTTTAAGAGAGTACACGGAAGCGGTATGTTCACAAGAGGACAGACTCAGGTTATGACTATTGCTACTCTCGGCACCGTTTCCGAGGCTCAGCTTCTTGACGGAATCACCGAGGATACCGAAAAGAGATATATGCACCACTACAACTTCCCCGGCTACTCTGTAGGTGAGGCTAAGTCCTCCAGAAGTCCCGGAAGACGTGAGATCGGTCACGGAGCTCTCGCTGAGAGATCTCTCATTCCCGTACTCCCCTCTGTTGAAGAGTTCCCCTATGCTATCCGCCTCGTTTCCGAGGTCATCAGCTCCAACGGTTCTACATCTCAGGGATCTGTTTGCGGATCTACCCTTGCTCTTATGGACGCAGGTGTTCCGATCAAGGCTCCCGTTGCAGGTATCTCCTGCGGACTTATTACCGAGGAGAACAGCGACCGCTTCATGACCATGATCGACATTCAGGGTCTTGAGGACTTCTACGGCGACATGGACTTTAAGGTTGCAGGTACTCACAAGGGTATCACCTCCATTCAGATGGACCTGAAGATCGACGGTCTGACTCCCGAGATCATCAAGGCTGCTCTGGCTCAGACACACGTGGGCAGAGACTATATTATTGACGAAGTCATCCTGAAGGCGATCCCCGCTCCCAGAGCTGAGGTTTCCAAGTACGCGCCCAAGATGACCTCCTTCAAGATCGATCCCGACAAGATCCGTGAGGTAATCGGTAAGGGCGGATCCGTGATCCAGAAGATCGTTGCCGAGTCGGGCGCTAAGGTCGACATCGAGGACGACGGAACCATCTGCATCGCGGCAGTCAACGGCGAGCAGGCAGCTGCTGCCAAGGCAATGATCGACGCGATCGTGTTCGAGCCTGAGGTTGGCGCCGTTTACACCGGAACCGTTACCGGTATCAAGGAGTTCGGCTGCTTCGTAGAATATGCTCCCGGTAAGGAAGGCATGGTTCACATCTCCAAGATCGCTCCCCGCCGCATTGAAAAGGTGGAGGACGTTCTGAAGCTTGGCGACGTGGTCAAGGTGAAGTACATGGGTCTGGACAAGAAGGGCCGTATGGACTTCTCCATCAAGGACGCAGAATAATCAAGACAAATTCCAAACATTGAAGGAGGATGCCTGATGAAATTTTTAACCGAATATCTTAACAGCGGCTCTGTCAAGCAGCAAAACAAAAAACGGCTGGGCGTGGCTTGTATTTGCGCCACCGCCATTCTGCTGTGTCTTGCTCTGATCGTTCTGACGGCAGCATCCATTGTGACCGCCGTCAAGAACCGTACCGCCAACAGCGAGGAAGAGGAAGAAGGCGGCAACGCCACTCCCTCGGGATACACCTCCACCACGTTGGAAGCGTCTCAGATCTCCACGGGAAATCTGCTTCTGATCGACGAAACACACCCCTATACCACCATGCCCGAGGTCGTGTCCATCACCGACCGTCCCCAGACGGCAGAGGGCGCCAACGTATACAGCACCTATCTGGATCAATGCTTCCTGACCAAGGAGGCTCTGACCGCCCTGAATAAAATGGTTGCTGATTTCTACGCGGCAACCTCGGACGAGAATCTGTATCTGACCAAAACCGATTACGGTTGCATCATTACCCTGACCTACTACAATGAGGCAGCTCAAAGCAACACCATCCCCATCTACGACGCGGAAGCAAAGGCGTACGTGGAGGTGTACCGCTGGATCGCTCAGAACGCCGCCAAATACGGCTTCGTTCGCGCATCGGGCGCAGAGGGAACCGAGAACGTGTTCCGCTACGTGGGTGCCGAGCATGCCGAGGCGATGAGAGCGCTGAACGCGGACAACTTCCCCGCTTATCTGGATGCCCTCAAGGCGCGTTGCGGCAAGCCCTCCTCCGCGCGGACGGTCAGTGTGAACAACGTTCGCTACAAGATCTACTATCAGGCGGCGGCAGAAACCGTTTTGGTACCGGAAAAGAACACCTATACGGTAAGCGGCAATAACGTGGACGGCTATATCATCACTGAGGTCACCACCGCAGCAAAGAAATAACAAACAAACAAAAAAGAGCGTTGCGATAGGATTGTATCCTAAAGGACAGTTTTCAAAAATACGGCATATCTCGAAAGGGGTATGCCGTATTTTGCATTTGTGGACACAAATGCAGTGCTTCGTAAGTCTTAATTAAGGACTACAACAAAATTATATCTATTTTGCTATGTAAAAAATCCGCACAAGCTCAAGGCTCCCTTGTGTAAAGGGAGCTCCGCCGTAGGCGGTGAGGGATTGTTTCGTGCTAAAAACTAACTTTTACAATCCCTCCGTCTTGCTTCGCAAGCCACCTCCCTTTACACAAGGGAGGCTTTTTCTACCTCCCGAAATGTAATCGCATAGGCTTTTGATATGCCAATGTCAAAAGTAACGCAAAGGCACTTTTGACATAGAATGGATGTCTTTAATTAAGTCAGTGGTTGTCAGGAAAATTGACAAGGCATAGGTGAACAAAAAAGGCTCCCTTGTGTAAAGGGAGCTGTCAGCGAAGCTGACTGAGGGATTGTTCTACGAGGTGA
>JAZNVA010000104.1:0-3380 GCA_045592565.1 Eubacteriales bacterium
CGTTACTACAATTTATGCAAAGGAGTTTTACAGTTATTCGACCAACTATCGTCACTGTCTTTTCGCGTGACGGGATATGAGAAAAAACGTCACACCAAAAGCGATTGCGGGAAGTGGAATCAGCAAGGCGTAAGGAAAGACAGGAAACACCTCCACGTCAAACAAATTTCCGAAATCATCCCAAATAAAACACATTGCGGAAAAGACCACAGAAACTGAGCCCTGCAAAAGGAGAAAACGGTCATTCAGCACATGCTTCAGAGAGGATATTTCTGTGCCGTATTTGATCAGCACGGCGGCGCAAAGCTGTACCAAAAGCAGGGACAGGAACAAAAACTCAACTCTCTCAAGGTATCGCCCGCCAATGGCAAAAAGTCCAAACAACTCAGGGAGGATCAGAGCGATCGCCACGGAGAGTAATGTTGGGATCAAAACGGCACGATCCTCAAAAAAGAATTTTTTAGGCGAGAAGGCTACAGAAGTGCTATGCCTCGGTGGAACGAAATCAAACAACGTCCCCAGCAAAAACAACACATCAAAGATACCACAATAGAGCATCACATGGCGAGCATCTAAAACAGACCGTCCAACCAGCATGGGAAGCGATACGGCAACAAGTCTGAGGATCTGCGAGCATACCCAGAAGCGCATAAAGCACGAAACTCGTTTCTGTATTCCCCTTGTCTGGGAAAATGCGACCGCAATAGAAGACAGTCCTCCGCCGTTTGACGTAGGCCGCGAAACCAAGCAGTCTGCCGTTTGCTTTAGTGTCTGCGCACAGGAAAGACGGGAAGGCTGTCCCAAGCGGTCAACCGTTTGTATCTCCTCGTCCAGATATCCAGCCGTTCTGCTGTGAGTGGGGGCACAGGAAATCAAGCCGTTTGCTTGCTTGGAAAGTGCGATTGCCTGTTCGCTGATCCCCACAACGACCGCTCGTTTTCCTTGCATATTTACGTATTGAAGCAGTTGAGCAATATCCTCTTTTTCAAAATCGGCATAGATTCGGATCTTTCCAAAGCCGTGAGTCAGTGGTACCTGATGCTGCTCAAATTGTTTCTTGGAGATCGGAGTGGTCTGAAGAAATTGTTTTGGGATTCCGGGAATATCATTTTTTGATGGAATAAACGCCAATACGCGACAGCCGCCTCTTTCCAAATTTCTTAGGCTTTGTTGCCACTTTTGATCAATTCCCTCACGCAAAAAAAGAATTCCCGACAAGCAAAGCTCCCCCTCTTTTCCCTTTGCTTGGGTAAAGATCAGCGGGGTCAGATACTCCTTCTCACAGCGATCCGTAAGTTCGAGCAGCTCGAGCTTTCCTTCCTCACTCATCACTTGTCTCTCTCCGCCGAGAAAAATATACCTACAAGACCGAATGATCCCCGGCGTACGCCATACCTGTAGACTGAATCGCTCGTCGCGGTCCATATAATCCACACGTTCCGGAGTGTCGATCATATTTCCGGGCGCATATCCAATGGGAGTACAGCGAATCCGCAAGGCAGGGCGATCCACGCCGCACTTTTCCAGATATTCGTCCACTCCATTGGTATAGATTCCCCCTCCGCTCAATCCCGTCGTCAAGGTACGCGTTGCCGCGTCATGATAAAGGGACACAAGCTCCGAAAGAAGGATCGCTCCTTCGTTGGGTGCAGAGAAATTCCGAATCTCTCCTTCTGCAATGTAAGCAGAGTCAAAGTGCAGTAATCCGTCTGTCAGAACTCCTCCGTCCAAAAGGAACAGATAGTCGGCATCAGCGATCCTTTCCAGCGCCTCCACGGAGCGGATCACCATACTGTTTTTTCGAATGGCGATTCGACGGATCGCCGTGGTATAAAACAGTGTACAAGCCGAGCAGATCAACTGTGACATCGTCGTTGCGGCAAGAGAAAGCGCTGTCAAAAATGCAGTAGAAAGAAGGATTGTTCCGCCGTTGGTATAGCTGAGTAACAAACTGATCAGGCTCAAAGGAAGAACCGCAATCAGGGAGATCATATTGACTTTGGAGCAGAGCTTACGAAGCTTTAAAACAGTTGAGGGAACATTCTTTCCCGACGGCAGAAGAATACCGCCCGTCATCGCCCCCAAATATGTATACCGTCCCACCGCCGTAACGATGGCTCTTCCGCTTCCCGACAGTACCACGGATCCTGCATGAAGCATATTCCCCATTTCCTGCGCTCGATTTTCGCCCGAACGAACAAAAGCAGATGCCATCTTTTCCAGAATCACGGATTGTTCTCTGTTGACACGCATTCTTACCTTCAGGTTATCGGAGTTGACCAATCTGGCATCACAGCAAAGAATATCCCCTTCCTCAACTAAGATTACATCGCCCATGACAACAGAGCGAAAGTCTACGTAAAACAGCTTCCCTCCTCGAATCACCCGAGCCGTGGGATAGAAAAAGGACGATAGTGATTCTACCGTTCGATTGGAACGGTAATACAAAACCCAGACGACAAGCACCTGCGCCAACAGCAACACAAGAACAGTGATCCCCGTTTGATATTCCTCAAAAAACAGGGCAATGACTGCCACAAAAAACAAAAGCAAAAGCGCAAAATCCGAAACAAGCTCTCCAAGCAATCGAAGAATATGTTTTTTGGGGGTAATGAATACGTCTCCCGCGTTTGGATTGACACGAGAACGAGCCGCCTTGCGGGAAATTCCCGAGGCGGCATTGGTTTTCAATTTTGATTCGATCTGATCAACAGAAAGTTCAAACCATTTTTCGTTCATTCATCCTCACACTCAACAATCAGCTTATCTTCTTTTTTGGAATATTTCAACGCAATCTTCCCAATACGTCGATCGTAATCGGAAACGATCTGTTCCGCAATAGGATCTTCCACGTGGGAGCGAATAAACCGACGCATATTTCTGGCGCCGAATTTGTGAGAATAGGAGTTTTTCGCAATATAGTGGACAGCGGTCGGCGCAAAGGTAAATTGGATCTTCTTTTCCGCCAAAGCAGCCTTCAGCTCATTCAACATGATCACGGCGATCTTCTCAAAGTTCTCCTCCGTCAGCGAATGGAAGGTAATGATCTCATCCACGCGGTTGATAAATTCGGGACGGAGAAACGCGGAAAGCGCCTTCATGGTCTTATTTTCGTCTGCGCCGTTCCCTGTCGCAGAAAATCCGACAGTTGCCGTGGAGTGATCCGAACCCGCGTTGGTAGTCATTACCAAAACGGTATTCTCAAAATTCACGGTCTTTCCGTGCGCATCTGTGATCCGACCGTCGTCCAGAATCTGCAAAAGAATATTGAGCACATCAGGATGCGCCTTTTCAATTTCGTCAAACAAAACCACAGAATACGGTCTGCGACGGATCTTTTCGGTCAGCTGTCCTGCCTCGTCGTAGCCCACGTATCCGGG
>JAZNVA010000105.1:0-4875 GCA_045592565.1 Eubacteriales bacterium
CTACCTCGATGTCGTGGTATTTCCCCGTGTCGCACTTGGCATAGACCTTTTTTGGCATACCGCAGATCCATTGCCACAGATCCAGATTGTGAGGGGCTTGATTCAGCAGAACGCCGCCGCCCTCTCCTGCCCACGTAGCACGCCATGCGCCCGAATCGTAGTAGCTCTGCTTTCGGTACCACTTGGTGATGATCCACGTGCTGCGCTTCAACTCACCCAACTCGCCTGAATGTACGATCTCTTTTGCTTTTCGGTAAAGGGGGGAGGTGCGCTGATTGAACATAACGGCAAACCTTTTGCCGCTCTTTTCTGCCGCCTCTATCATTTCTCTTGCTTGAATGCCATATACGCCGATGGGCTTTTCGCTCAGGACGTGAATCCCTCGCTCAAATGCCTTGATGGCAATGGTTGGGTGATCGTAATGCGGAGTTGCGATCAGTACGGCATCCACGGTTTCACTGTCAAGAAGCGCGTCGACATCGGTGAATACAGGGACGTCGGGGTATAACTTGCGCAGCACCTCCGCCTGAAGGGGATTCTTGTCACATAAGGCAGAGAGCTTCATGTGAGGAATCTTACCTTCAAAAATTGCTGTCGCATGCGCTGAGCCGATATTTCCGACTTCAACAATGCCGATTTGTACAATTTGTTTCATGGAAAATCAGAAGGTCTCGTCCATGTTGGTTGCAACGGTAGATACCGTAGTCTTCCGTCGGGACGTTGCGACACGCTTCATCAGCTCTGCTTTGAAGATGGCATGGTCGAAGGTAGCCAGATCGATTTCCTTGCCTGTCCACGCGGATAGATGCATGGCGTTGGAAATGGTCAGACCATTGATCCCCTCTCTGCCGTCGGCAACCAGAGGCTCGCCGCGAAGGATATGAGCGGCAAAGGCGCGAAATACGCCCATGTGCTGTGGATTCTGGCCATCGGTCTCTGCCTCGTAGGTTTCAAAGTCAGGCTTTCCAAAGGGCTTTAGATTGGTTGCGGAAAATTCAGGCTCGCCGATCTCGGATTTCCACACGGTTACCTTGTTGTCTTCTACAACGATCTTACCTTTTTCTAATGTGATCTCCAGTCGGTTAGAGCCGGGAACGTCACCTGTGGAGGTAATAAAGGTGCCTGTCGCGCCATTGGGATATTCCACGTAAGCGGTCACGTCGTCCTCTACTTCAATGTCATGCCATTTGCCGAAGTGCATATGGGCGAAAATCTTGGAGGGCATCCCGCAGATCCATTGCCACAGATCCAGATTGTGAGGGCATTGATTCAGCAGAACACCACCGCCCTCGCCCGACCAAGTTGCGCGCCAATCGCCCGAATCGTAGTATGCCTGAGGTCGGTACCAGTTGGTGATGATCCAGTTGGTTCTTCTGAGCGCCCCCATTTCTCCGCTCTGTACGATCTCCCGTGCCTTGCGGAAGATGCAGTTGGTACGCTGATTCATCATAATGGCGAAGGTTACGTTGCATTCGTCGGCGACTCTGTTCATTTCCAACACCTGCTCGGTGTAAACACCTGCGGGCTTTTCGATCAGCACGTGCAGTCCCTTCTTCATTGCCTTGATGGCATAGAGGGGGTGATCATAGTGGGGGATGGCAACCATCAGCGCGTCGATCAGACCGCTGTCCATCATTTCGTCGCCGTCAGAGAAAAGGGCAACACCCTCGCCAAGGGTATCCTTCGCCCAATTCAGTCGATCCTCCTTGATGTCACAAACGGCGGTCAGCTCAATCTCGGGGCATTCCCCCGCCAGAAGCTTTTTGGCGTGGGACGCGCCCATGTTTCCAAGTCCCAGCATACCGATTCTTACTTTGTTTTTCATGATCGTTCCTCCTTATGACAGTCCCAAAGAGACCAGATAATCATAGCTGCGCTTCAGACAGGAAAAGGGATCCTCTCCATAGCAATCGTCCTGTTCTACTAACAGATAGTTAACGCCCACATTCTCCGCAACCTTCAGGATCGCGTCAAAATTGATATTTCCCTCACCTACCGCAGCCATGCGTTGCTCCCTGCCGACGATGGCAAGATCCTTGAGATGAATACACTCCACGCGTCCCTTTAATTTGGAAAGCCACTCGGCGGGATCGGCGCCGCCGAACTGCGCCCAGTAGGTGTCAAAGGTGATGCCGAGCAGATCGGGGGAAAAATCCTCCATAAGGCGCTCCAGATAGAGCTTACCGTTTTCGCTTTTGGCAAATTCAAAATGGTGGTTATGGTAGAACAGCTTGTGCCCATTCTCATAAAATGCCTTGGCAACGGGAGTAAAATCCTTAAGGAATGTGGCATAATCATCCTCCGTGATACCAAGCTCCTTTTGCGCCATACTAAGCGCGCCAAGTCCGATGTGTCGGCATCCGAAGATATCGTGATCTCGGCAAACCTTTACGGGATCGGCAACCATAGCGGCGCCCTTGGTGTGTGTCAGTACGCAGGAAAGCCCGTTTTTGTCAAGCTCCTCCTTGAGCCATTCGGGTTCATAGGCGCAGGTGCCGGAAACCTGAACGGTGGTGTAACCGATGTCAGCAACCTTTTTCAAGGATTCGGAAAAATCCTCAGGTGTCGCGCAGAATTTTCTGATGGTGTAAAGTTGTGCTCCCAATTTCATATCGAACTTCTCCGTTAATTGGATTTTGTAATGACTCTTAGCGCGGCAACAGCGGCGTCAAAGGCTTCGTTGTTGTCACGGTAGATCGAAATACCTTCCTTCAGGGACTCGCCGTTTTCCAGCTTGTCAAGTCCTATAAATTTAGTCAGATGAGGCTCCAGCGTCATGACCTCGCCGCCCCGAGCCAGATACCGATTGACGATCTCGGCTACGTTGCCGACACCGTGTCCCGCGGGAACCACCGTGCCATTCGCCATGGCATCCTTGATGTGAAGATAGTCTACGTAGTCCTCCAAAAGATCCCATGCCTTCCGTGTGTCCACACCGCACTGTACAAAGTTGGCGGGATCGAATACGGCGCGCAGACGGGGCAGGGCTTGGTGAACTTGCAAACAGCGTTCTGCCGTCTCGCCAAAGATCTTTTTTTCATTTTCATGACAAAGAATGATGGAGTCGGGCGTGATATCAAAAAATGCATTCATCCGTTCCACGATTTTTTCCATGGTAACCGCTTCACTGTCGCCCACTACGGGATAGAAGCTGAACAGACGAATCCTGGAAGCTCCGAGAATGTCGGCATATTCCAAAATCCGTTTGAAATCATCCAGGTGAGGTGCAAAATCGTCGGCAAGGGAGATCTTACCGATGGGAGAGCCCATGGACCAGACCGACATTCCCTCGCTGTCCAGCATACGGCGAACTTCGCGAGCCTTATCGGGGGTGATCTTGCTGATGTTTTCGCCGTCCACGCCGCGGATCTCCAAGAGGGAGATGCCGTTACGCTTCATAGCGGCAATCTGACCTGCTACCGCGGGAGAGGCTTCGTCTGCAAACGCGCAAAATTTCATAATCTAAACTCCTTTTTTGCATTAAAATACATACCATAAATATTATAACACGGTTATTTCGCATATGGAATTGTAAAAATAAGCGTTATATATTGCAATTTGAATCATTGTGTGATAAAATAAGTGAGGAGGTGATCGTATGCCAATCCAAGAAAAGTACCGTGTTTCCGGGATAACGATGTCCCACAGTATCAGTGATGTCAGTCCCAACCAGGATTTTCCGCTTCATATGCATGAGACCTATGAGATCTATTGCTTTGTGTCGGGGAACGTGAAATACGTGGTAGAGGGAAGAACCTATCTGCTGTCTCCGGGAAGTCTGATGATGATCCGAAGTGCCGAGAGCCATCGTCCCATCGTGGAAATGGGAGAGAGTTATGAGCGGTACGTGATGAATTTCAGACCGGAGACTTTGATTGAGAGGGGAATTCCCGCAGAGCTTTTGCGTACCTTTACCGATCGGGAATTAGGAGAGAAAAATCAATATCTTCCCAGTCAATTTCAGGGAATTGATCCAATAGGACTCTTTCGGCAGATGTTTTCCTGCTGTGAGAGCGTATCTAACGAAACGGTAATTTTGTCCTATCTGACCGCCCTGCTGTGCGCCACGTATTCGATCTTCCGGAACCAATCTCATCCAATAGAACCAAAGGAAGAAAATCGGATGGGAAGGGAATTGGTGGACTATATCAACCAGCATCTCACGGAGGATATTTCATTGACAACACTTTCGAAACAGGTGCATATGAGTCCGTCTCAGGTCAATCGGGTGTTTCGAAGAGTAACGGGGACATCGGTCTACCGGTATGTCGTAAAAAAAAGGATCCTAGCCGTGCAAGAGTTGATGATTGCAGGGGAGGGAGCCCTCAGCGCCAGCCAAAAATGCGGATTTCGGGATTATTCATCCTTTTTCCGTCTATATAAAAAGCAGACGGGAATGGCGCCTACTGAAATCAGAACCCTTTATAAATAATGGCAGAAAAGCCGTTGCGTTGCAACGGCTTTTCTGCAAAAATCCTCTTGACATAAGAGAAAAAATTTGTTATAATAAGGTGCAATAAAAAGCGCGCGGACAGAACCATAGTTGCAATAGGGAGCGCATCGGACAATTGCAAAAAAATACGAATAGAATATTTCGGGGTGTGGCGCAGTTGGTAGCGCGCGACGTTTGGGAGCATGCAGGCGGTTTTCGCTTCTTAATTTTTCAAATGCTCGAAACCCCTTAAAAACACTGACTTTTTCGGGCGTTTGCCTTTTCAAAAAAACACCGACAAAATGTTTTGACCACAGATTTGACCACTTACGGAAAATGACCTAAAAATCGAATATTTTTCACACTTCGGGGTGTGGCGCAGTTGGTAGCGCGCGACGTTTGGGACGTCGATGCCGCAGGTTCGAATCCTGTCACTCCGACCA
>JAZNVA010000106.1:0-2741 GCA_045592565.1 Eubacteriales bacterium
TATACTAACCGATTGGATTTTTTATCTTCGATTCATTTCCTCAAAGGGATCGACGTCGTTGAGGAAGGCGGGCAGAAGACGGAAGGAGAAGTCAAAGGCGTTCTCCTTTAACTGCCAGCGGGGATGCAGGGCGGGGCCGCAGGAGGCGGATCCGATGCCGGCGTGGCGGTAATCAATATGGACTACGGTTTCTTTCAATGGTGTCAGCTCATAATCGTGTGCTGTCTCGGTCAACTGCTCGGCGGTAAAGTGAGAGCAATTAAAGCTGAATGGAGCCTCGGTGGCAAGAGCCAGCAAGCCGTGCCCTGATAAGTTAGACACAGCTAACCACTCGGATTCCGCATGTGCCATATTTTCCTGCGGACGGATATAGGGCTCGAAATGCTCGCTGACGGTCGTCTCATAAACGCCCTTTTGGGACGCCAGATTCTTGTCCGCATAGCTTTCTACAGGGCCCTTGCCGAAATAGCGCAGACGTTCGTTGCCCTCGGGCATACGGAAGGTGAATCCGAAGCGGGGCAGAGGTGGAAGCTCCGCGTCAACCTTGGTGGGAGAGGTCTCGGCGTGGGTATCTACTACCAAGCCCTCCTCGGCAAACACGGTGTAGCGAACCGTCATGCGCAGGAAGGGAAGAAGAGCGCGTGCCCCCATGGTCAGACGGGTTTCCAGCATGATCTTTTTCTGTGTTTGTTCGGTCACCCGCAAGTCCTCGGAGCGAAGCTGCGCGCAATCGAATCCCGCGTCGCGCCACGCAAGTCTGATCTTTCGATCGTTGTCGGTGGGGGCGCGCCAGACGGTGGGTGTCAGGGGAGAGGAAAGCAGCTCTCTGCCGTGATGGATCAGGGAGACCAGCAATCCCGTTTCCTTGGAAAACGTGTAGACTGTTTCGTTTGCATAAAGCCGAAGCGCTCTTTTGTCCTCGGTAAGACGAATGGTCGAGTCGGGAGAAGCGGTTTCTGTCAGCGCGGGCTTTTGCGCCGTTTCTGCCAGAACGAATTGCTCAAAGCCCACCTCGTATCCCGTCTCCGCCCAAGGGTGAGAGCCGTTCTGCCGCAAGGAAACGGTAATCTGCGCGCCGAGAGAGAGGTCAACATCCGCAAGGTCGACGCGGTAAGTGCGGCTTTGCTGGGGCTTGACGGTGACGGAGGGGATAAAGCCCTCTTTTACGGTCTTGCCCCGAACGGAGATCCTCCAGAACAGAGAAAGATCGGAGAGGTCGGTAAAATACCGCAGATTTTTCAAGCGAAAGGCGCCGCTTTGCCAGTTCATATCGGTGACGGTAAAGGGCTTGATCGCTTGCTTGTATTCCAGAAGTCCCGTATGAGGTCTGCGATCGGGATAGACCAAGCCGTCCACGCAGAAGTTTCCGTCATTGGGCTCGTCGCCAAAATCTCCCCCATAGGTGTAGTTGGGATGGATCAGTCGGTCCTCGCCGATGGCGGCGGAGTGATCGGTCCATTCCCAGACACAGCCGCCCGAAAAGGCGTCGTGCGCATAGATGGTATCCCAGTATTCCTTCAGATCTCCCGGGCTGTTTCCCATGGCGTGGGAATATTCGCAAAGAAAGAGGGGCACGTCGATGCTCTTGCTTTTGAGGATCTGCTCTACACAGTCCTTAGGGCTCCAATACATAAAGCTGAGCACGTCGGTGCAGAGATGATAGTCAAAGCAGAGCTCGGTGTCCTTGAAATGCCGCGCGCCGCTTGTTCCTAACATGGTCTTGCTGACGTGTGTTCCGCTGAAATGCGCCCAGCGACGGGAAATATCCTCGGCATGGACGATGCAGTCGGGCATTCTTTGATGGAAATAGTTATACATTTTGATATGGTTCTGCCCTACGCCCGACTCGTTACCAACCGACCACATGATGACCGATACCGAGTTTTTATCCCGCTCGAACATCCGCTCCGCCCGATCCAGATAGGATTCGGTCCATTCCTCGCTGTTGGTGAAATAATCCCAATCGCCCACGCGGTTGGCTCCGTGTGTTTCCAGATCGGTCTCGTCAATGAGATACAGACCGAGCCTGTCGCAAAGCAAAGGAAAGCGGGGATCGTTTGGATAGTGGCTGGTGCGGACGGTATTGATATTGTGCGCCTTCATGAGATAGAGATCGCGGAGCATATGATCGTAGGGGGTAGCCGAGCCGAGGATCGGATGGCTGTCGTGGCGGTTCACGCCCTTGAGCTTGATCTTCTTGCCGTTCAGGGTGATCACCCGCCCTTTGATGCGTAGATCCTTAAATCCCACGGGCAGGCAGAGGTATTCCTCTCCAATATGAAGGATCAGCTCGTAAAGATGGGGAGTCTCGTCACACCAAAGCAGGGGAGACGTGAGCTTGATCTCTATGGGGCGATCGGTGCTTGTCCGCCCCTTGGCGATCTCCTTGCCGTCGGGAGACAGCAAGCGGTAGTCGCAAGAAAGAGGTTCGGTTGCTGTCAGCTCTGCCGTCAGTGTGGCTGCGGTATAGTCCTCAGCAAGGGTGGGCTTGAGATAAATATCGGACAGATGCGCGCGGTCTCTTGCCAGAAGGTAGACCTCGCGGAAAATTCCCGAATAGCGGTATTTGTCCTGATCCTCCAGATAGCTTCCATCACACCATTTCAACACCAGAACCTTGACGGTGTTCACACCGGAGTGAAGGAGGTTAGTTACGGCAAACTCACTGGTCATGTGACTGACCTGACTATATCCCGCAAAGGTATCGTTGACGAAAAGATAGAAGCAGGAATCCACACCCT
>JAZNVA010000107.1:0-5329 GCA_045592565.1 Eubacteriales bacterium
AAACGCTCTCCGAGGCGCTGAGGATCGCCTCTGCCGCTTCCTCCATCACCGTCTCCCGCAAGGGAGCCGCCCCCTCAATCCCCACCATGGACGAGGTCGTGGCGTCGGGAGATATTTGAAGGATGAAAAATCAGAATACACTCCCCCCCGAAATTATCCACCCTCTTCTTACGTGGTATCGCGCTCACAGAAAACCTCTGCCGTGGCGGGAAAATAAGGATCCTTATCGGATCTGGCTCTCGGAGATCATGCTCCAGCAGACCAGGATCGAGGCTGTGATCCCCTATTACCACCGATTTCTCACCGAAGCCCCCACCGTATCCGACCTTGCCGCCTTGGACGACGAGCGATTGATGAAGCTGTGGGAGGGACTGGGATATTACAGTCGGGCAAGAAACCTGAAAAAAGCCGCCCTTACCGTCATGCAGGAGCACGGCGGCTCGCTTCCCCGTGATTTCAGCGCACTCCGCGCCCTTTCAGGGGTAGGAGATTATACGGCGGGCGCCATTGCCTCCATCGCCTTCGGACTTCCCGAGCCCGCCGTGGACGGCAACGTGCTTCGGGTGATCATGCGCCTGATGGGCAGAGAGGACGATATTGCGCTCGCCGCTACCAAAAAGGCGGTCACCGAGTGGCTTCGCGCTATCTACCCCAACGGAAATGAGGCGGGTGAGCTGACAGAAGGGCTGATGGAGCTGGGTGAGCATATCTGCCTGCCCAACGGAGCTCCAAAGTGCGAGAGCTGTCCGTGGCGGGAAATCTGCGTTGCCAACAAGGAAGGCAGACAGATCGAGCTACCCAAAAAGAGCCCCAAAAAAGAAAAGCGTCAAGAGGCGCTTACCGTGCTTTTGCTGATTGCCGATGGGAAGATCGCCCTTGCCAAGCGCCCCGAGGTGGGGCTTTTGGCAGGAATGTGGGAGTTCCCCAACCTGACAGGGCACCGCTCCGCGACGGAGATCAAAGCATTTTTACACGAGCAGGGACAGCTTCCCCTCTCTGTTGCCGACAGCATCTCCGCCACACATATCTTTACCCACGTGGTATGGAGCATGAAAGGAATACGCGCCACCTTCTCGGAGCCCTTTGGAGAATTTTTCTGGGTAACCCCCGAGGCGCTGAATCAAGAGATCGCGCTTCCCACCGCCTTTCGCGCTTACGCGAAGGAATTTTTAAAGGACAAATAAAATAAAAAACGCGTATGACCGTTTCTTACGGTCATACGCGTTTTTGCGATTCATTCCTCTTGCGCTCTCCTTCGCCTGGTGCGATTCAGGTGTCGCTCAAAGCTTCCCGATGAAATAAATTCGGCAAGGATATACTGATCCATCACGGGAACGGTGCAGGAAAACTGACCGAGCCGTTCCTCATAGATCTCATCCAAGGACTCGGGCAGGATCATATATCCCATTCGCATGGCGGGAGAGAGGCTCTTGGAAAAGGTGTTGACGTAGATCACCCGCCCCGATCGATCCATGGAATACAGAGATTCGATGGGGTTACCCGGCAGAAAGAACTCACTGTCGAAATCATCCTCCAGAATATAGTGTCCCGTTTCCTCCGCCCAGAGCAGATAGTCGTACCGTCTTGATGCCGAGGTGGTCACCCCCGAGGGATAGCTGTGAAAGGGCGTCACGTGAAGCAGATCGAACGCCTCTCTGCGGAGCGCCTCCGTCTCGATCCCCTCCTGCCCCATCTCCAGCGGGCATACCTTCACGCCCATGCCCCTGTAGACCGAGGGGATCTGCTCGTAGCAGGGCTGCTCGATCCCCACAACCCGCTCTCGACCCAAAAGCTTGATCGCCGTCTCGTAAAGCTGCTCCGCCCCCGATCCGATGACGATCCGCTCGGGCTGAGCGTGCATTCCCCGATAGCGCGCCAGATAATCGGCAATGGCATTCCGCAGAACAGCACACCCCTTACTCGGCGCTTTGATAAAGAGTCGGTCTCCCTGCTCAGACAGAACCCGACGAACAGTCTTGAACCAAACCGAAGATTCAAAATCAACACCGTGCTCTGCTTCCGTTTCTCGCAGATACCGAATCTCCTCTCGCGTACCCACCTGCTTTTCCGCCGAAAAGCCCTCAATGCGACAAACGTAGTAACCACTCCGTTCCCGCGAGGTAATATAGCCCTCGTCCTGAAGCATGGCATAAGCCCGCTCTACCGTCACGGCGCTGTATCCGTAACGGTCAGACATCACCCTCTTGGACGGCAGCTTTTCCTCCGCCCGATATTCTCCCCTCAATATTTTCCCCTTGATCTCCCGATACAATCGGTTATACTTCTTTTCCTTCTTCTTTTCCATCTGGTATGTAAAAAATATTCCTTTCTGACTATTTACATAAGGTCACATTTGTATTATACTATAAGTGAAAATAATTGTAAAGGGGTTTTTATTATGTCCTACAAAAGAATTTTGACGATCCAGGATATTTCCTGTGTGGGTCAGTGCTCCCTGACAGTGGCGCTCCCCATTATCTCCGCCTGCGGCATTGAGACCGCTGTTCTGCCCTCTGCCGTTCTCTCCACTCACACGGCAGGCTTTTCGGGATATACCTTCCGTGATCTGACCGAGGATATGCCCGCCATTGAGGCGCATTGGAAAAAGGAAGGCATTACCTTTGACGCGATATACACCGGCTATCTGGGAAGCACCAAGCAGATCGAATACGTAGAATCCATCATTGATTCCTGCCCCGCAAGCGGCAGTGTTGCCGTCGTTGACCCCGCCATGGCGGACAACGGCAAGCTCTATCCCGGCTTTGATGCGGCGTTCGTTGAAAAAATGAAGGAGCTGTGCGGCAAAGCCGACTACGTCGTTCCCAACATGACCGAGGCTTGCTTCCTGACGGGAATGGAATACAAGACCGAATATGATCGGGCATACGTGGACTCCCTGATTGACGGACTTGTGGCTCTGGGAGCCAAGAACGTGATCTTTACGGGAATCTCCTACGCCGAAGGGAAGACGGGTGTTGTGGTATTTGAAAACGGAAAATATTCCTACTACGAGCACGATAAGCTTCCCAACAGCTGTCACGGAACGGGAGACTCTTACGCCTCTGCCTTCGTAGGCGCTCTCCTTCGGGGTAAGTCCGCCTACGACGCAGCACGGATCGCCGCCGACTTTACCGTGGAGTGCATCAAGGAGACCGCAAAGCTTGACAACCATTGGTACGGCGCCGCCTTTGCGCCTGCTCTGGGTAAGCTGATTGAAATGTTGAAATAAAAATAAATCAAGAGGGGAAACCGCTCACGCGGTTTCCCCTCTTTGTTTTTTTTACAATCCTTCAAACGTTTTCAGGGGAGCTTGAGGGGGACTTTTGCCAAAGTCCCCCTCATCGCAGCCCTCGCGTTTCTTTATTTCTTCATAACGACCAATGCGCACCAGCCGTTTTCCTCCACACGCTCGGCAATACGGAAGCCGTTTGCCTCAAAGCAGGAAATAACGTCCTCAGCTCGTTCGGTAATGATCCCCGATGCGAGAAGCACGGTACTCTCATCCATCAGCGCGCCCACGTCGGGTGTCATACGGATAATGATATCCGCCACGATATTGGCGCAAACGATACGGTACGGCACCTTGGAACGGTCCACCTGACGAAGCAGATCGGACACGTCACAGCTCACCTTGTGGGTAAGACCGCTGTCCTTGATATTCTCTCTTGCCACCTTTACGGCAACGGGATCGATATCGTAAGCCTTACACTCTCCCGCGCCAAGCTTTGCGGCGCAGATCGCCAGAATACCGCTTCCGCACCCCACATCGAGAACAGTATCTCCCGCCCTCACATGCTTTTCCAGAAGTCCGATCACAAGTCGAGTGGTCTCGTGGGTACCTGTTCCGAACGCCATCCCCGGATCCATTCTCACGATCACGTCGTCAGGACGGGCATCGTACTTCTCCCATGCGGGGACGATCACCACGCGCTCGCCGATGCGGATCGGTTTATAGTACGCCTTCCATGAGTTTGCCCAATCCTCCTCATTGACGCCGCTGATCTGCATCTGCGCGTCAATTCCAAGAGTGTTCAAACGCTCCCGCAGGTGCGCCACCGTGTCACTCACACCGCCGTCGGCGGGAAGATAAACACTAACGCTGGCAATGGTCTTGTCGGCGTTCAGGATCGACTCATCGATCAGGTCGCCATAGCAGGTCTTGAGGTCAATATCGCTGTAATCCTCGATCTGCAGATAATTGGAGATCATGTTCATCACGGCGCACAGCTCATCCAGAAGCTCCAGCTTCACGGTGACCTTGATCTGTGTCCACTCCGACACCGTACCCCAATCCTCGCAGGTATAATCCTTGTCCATTTTATTCTCCGAAGCCTTTATTTTTTATCAAAAATCTTCTTGAAAAATCCGCTTTTCTTGCTGTAGTTGCTGTCCTTACAGGAATCGGCAAAGGCGCGCATATCTCCTTTTGCTTCTCGCTCAGGCTCTTGGGGATCTCCACGTTCACCGTGAAGATCAGATCTCCCCGTCGGTTGGAATTATTCACGTAAGGGATACCCATCTGACGAAGGGTAAATTTCGTACCGGGCTGTGTTCCCTCCGGAATGGTATAGCTCTGCTTTCCTTCCAAGGTAGGAACGTCGATCTCCGCGCCCAAGGTCGCCTCGGCAACCGTCAGAGGGATCTCGCAATACAGATTGTAGCCGTCTCGCTCAAAGAACTGGTGACGCTTCACCATCACGGTAATAATCAGATCCCCCGCGGGACCACCGTTCCGTCCGTCACAGCCCTGTCCGCGAAGAGCGATACGCTCACCGTCATCGATTCCCGCGGGAATGTTGACACTCAGCTTCTTGTTGACCTTCACGTATCCCGTACCGCGACAGCCCGTACAAGGATTCTTGATGATCTTTCCCGTACCGCGACAAGCATCGCAGGGGGCGGTGGACTGGAATGCCATGCCGCCGATCCGCTGTGTTACGCGCCGCTGTCCCACGCCGCCGCAGGCGGTACAGGTTTCGGCGTGAGTTCCCTTTGCCGCTCCGCTTCCGCCGCATTCGTCACACTTCTGGATCCTGTGGTAGGAAATATCCTTCTTGACGCCGAACGCCGCCTCCTCAAAAGTCACGCTCACCCGAACGCCAACGTCCTCGCCTCTGGTGGGGGCGTTTCTTCTCTGGGAGGAGGATCCTCCGAAACCGCCTCCAAAAAAGCTTCCGAAAATATCACCCAGATCGCCGAAATCACCGAAACCGCCAAATCCACCAAAACCGCTTCCTCCCCCCGCACCGGGCTCAAAGGCGGCATGACCGAACTGATCGTATTGCGCTCGCTTGTCCGCGTCGGACAGCACGGCGTATGCCTCGTTGAT
>JAZNVA010000108.1:0-10829 GCA_045592565.1 Eubacteriales bacterium
CGATGCCTCTTGCAATATTCATTTGAATATGATATAATAAGGTAATTCTAATTTACTGTCGAGAGGTCGTACACATGAATATTGGAAAAAAGATCAAAGCGCTTCGATGCGAAAAGTTTATGACTCAGTCGGAGCTTGCAGGAAATGAGATCACTCGAAATATGCTCAGCCGCATTGAAAACGGAGCGGCGCAGCCCTCTCTTGACACCCTTCGGTATCTTGCGAGACGGTTGAATGTCTCTGCGGGTTTTTTATTGGCGGAGGATGGAGATGAGCAGATCTATCTGAAGAACGCGGAGATCCGCGGAATCAAAAAAGCATTTATCGGTGAAGATTATCGGATCTGTCGTGATATCTGCAAAAAATCCGACAGTGTGGATGACGATGAGATACAGATGATCCTTGCGGAATGTAATCTGGCAATCGGGATAGAAGAATTTAACCGAGGTAATTTGCGTGTTTCTTGCGAATACTTGGACGAGGCGATTGAAGGCTGTGGAAAAACTTTTTACCGTACGGATTCCATCGTTGCAACTGCCGGAATCTATTTTCGCTATATGCGTCGTTTGTCTGCCACGCTTTCTTCCAATATCATTGACGAGGGAGAGGTCAATATCTATCCGTCCATGACCGATGAGTTTTGCCGATATGCATATGTGTTGGATCTGAAGGATCGGAAGATCGACGTTCCGTTTGGGGATCAGGAAAATTTCCGGAAAACGAATTCTCCGTTCTTTTTGCATCTGGAGGCCATGCGCTTGATGGAAGAAGAACGCTATGAGGAAGCATATAAGAATCTGAAGGAGATCTTACTGGGGGATATCTCGATTCCGGAACCGATGATGTATTTCCTTTTCTGTGATCTGGAGATCTGCTGTCGGGAAATACAGGATTTCCGCGGCGCATATGAGTACTCTATTGATAAGATCGAATTGCTGCAAAAGTTATTGGTTTGATTCCGATACCTTGCGGAACCATTTTCCGAGAATAAGAATCGCCGTCGCGTAAAAGATCACACCGATTAAAATATCCGAACAATAATAGATTGCCATGGTAATAACTTCGCCAAAATCTTCGGGGGCTCCGTAATCGATATCATATATGATTCTTGAAATGACCTTTGCGGCGGATCGGATGATGCCGATGATCAAAGCACAACATTGAACGGGATTTTTCGGACTGTATATTCTTTTAAACGGATACAAATCCGACAGAGATGTGGGGATTGTCATTTCCTCGGCGAACAATGCCTTTCCCGAATATGCTTTCGCGGCTTTTTTTACGTATCCGGAATACCGCCAACGGATCAGCCAGAGGATCGCCCAGATCAGGATCAGATCCAGCAACAGATACGTCACACTTTCGATGATATCCTCATATCCAAGCTCGCTAAATACGATCAGAATGACGGCGAGATCGCACAGCCGACGGAATAGGCAGGCGCCCGAAAGAATCCAACCAAGCCCCAAAAACGATCGAAGGGAATTGCCCAAAAAGGTCGTACCGATCAAAAGCGAAAAGGCAAAGGCGTAAAGAAGGATTTCCGTCAGCTCGATCAGAATAGCAAGTATTTCGGGCAAGACGGACGCGTATAAAACAATATCCGTGTTTGCATATTGCAAAGGCAAGGTCAAGCCGAAAGAAAGAACGGCATATAAGCCAAAGGTTACGGCGAGCATCATCAGATGCGTACGTTTTGTTTTCATAATTCTCCTATGCATTTTGGTGCAAATTTTGATTGATCCCCTATATTGTATCATATTTCTATGGAAATGTGTTGATTGATTTGTAAATTATTTATTTTTTATTGTATTTTTTTATTTGTAAAGGAACGAGATGAACTATAAGGAAGTAATAGAAGGGCGCTTTTTGGAACGGCCCAATCGATTTGTTGCTGTCGTAGAGATCAATGGTCAAGAGGAGCTCTGTCACGTAAAAAATACGGGACGGTGCAAAGAGCTTTTGATTCGGGGAGCTACAGTCTATCTGTCTGTTTCCGATCAGCCACAGAGAAAAACAAAATACGATCTGATTGCCGTAATGAAGGGGGAGAGATTGATCAATATGGACAGTCAAGCGCCCAATGCCGCAGTCAAAGAATGGTTACCTCAAATGTTTCCCGATGGGATTCGTTTTTTATCAGAGGTAAGATTCGGAAACTCCCGTTTTGATTTCTATGTGGAAACACCCGCAAAAAAGATTTTTCTTGAGGTGAAGGGGGTGACCTTGGAGGAGGATGGAGCAGTTCGGTTTCCTGATGCGCCAACAGAGCGGGGAATTAAGCATTTGGAAGAATTAGAGAAGTGTGTACGTCAAGGGTATGATGCATACGTTCTGTTTGTGATACAGATGAGTGGTGTTCGGTATTTTGCGCCCAATGACCGAACGCATCGGGCGTTTGGTGACGCGTTGCGAAGGGCGACAAGGTCGGGTGTGAAGGTTCTTGCCCGTGATTGTTCGGTGTGGCGGGAAGGAATGTCTGTGGGAGAATCCGTGGAGGTGCGATTGAATGAAACGGAAAACAAAAACGATTCTTCATCAAATTGAACTTGGAAACAGTGAGCGCTCCTATGAGCTGGTGTACGGCTCCTACAAAAATATCAATTTGCGAATCCGAAGCGACGGCAGCATTCGTGTGTCTGCTAACCGAAAGGTTCCCGTGGAGCGGATCGAAGATTTTTTACGCTCAAAGGAACCATGGATTTTACGCGCCCTCGATCGTTTGAACGAGGCAGAAGACTGTTCTGCCTCGAATTGGAAAACACCGTGGCAGGCTGGCGGAAGGATTCCTATTTTGGGACAGAAACGGACGATTCTGGTGGATATCGGAAGCAAGGCTTGCGCTGTTTTGGAAAATGATTTCATACGCGTTACGGTCCCACAGGACGAAGAAGCGGAAATTCGGAGAGCAGTGCGCAAAATGATGGAGACGGAATTGATGAAGATCATTTCTTTGTTGTATGAATCTATAGAACAACACTTTATCGGATATGAGCTCCCCAAGGCAACGCTTCGCTTTCGATACATGGTATCCCGTTGGGGAAGCTGTTGTCCGTCCCAAAAGGCGGTCACCTTGAACAAATATTTGATCTGCGTTCCCATAGAATGTATAGAGTACGTGATCGTGCATGAGTTGGCGCATTTTTTTGAGTTGAATCATTCCTCCGCGTTTTGGAAGACCGTAGAAGCGATCATGCCTGATTGGAGAGCAAGAAAGCAGAAGCTGACACCTTACGGAGTCCTTCTGAGAAAGCTTTAAAAAAGAGAAAAATTCGTTGACAACCGTCAGAATTTGGTGTATAATGGGAGCATTGTTTGAACACTGGAGATTTTTGAAATGTACCGCGTATTATTCATCGCTGTCGTGACCGTTCTTTCCTTTATCGGCAGCATTTTGTTTCTTCCCAGAATATCGATAGGAAAAAAGTATTCGGTGAAGCTCTACCCACTCATTCCCTTGACGGGAGGAGCTATTATGCTTCTTTTGGGAGATGTTCGCCTGAAATCTGTCGTATCGGCTTTTGTTGCGGATTCTTCCGTGAATCCCATTCGAATTTTGATCTTGTTTTTTTTCCATGACGATTTTTTCGCTGTTGCTGGATCAAACAGGGTTTTTCGAGCATATTTCGGGGGTAATCCTGCAAAGAGCGGGGCATAGTCAGCACAAGATTTTTTTGTCGCTTTACGCTATCATTTCGGTACTGACCGTTTTTACGTCCAACGACATTGTAATTTTGACTTTCACCCCATTTATATGTCATTTTTGTCGGGCGGCAAAAATTGATCCGATCCCATATCTGATTATGGAGTTCATCGCGGCGAACACGTGGAGCCTTTTCCTGCTGATCGGGAATCCTACCAATATCTATATTTCCGGCGCGTTTGATATTGAATTCTTCAATTATGTTCGAGTGATGGCATTGCCTACGGTTGCCGCTGGGCTGACATCCTTGGCTTTGATGCTGTTGATCTTTCGAAAAAAGCTGTGTGGGGAAATTTGGACAGAAACCGTTCCGGAGCCCATTACCGATCATCTGTTGATGTGGATCGCTTTGATCCATTTGGGCGCGTGTGTCGTTCTTCTGTCTGTTTCCCAGTATTTGGGGCTTGAGATGTGGCTGATCTCCCTTGGAATGGCATTCTCTGCGGTGATCTGCTCGGCGGTTTGCTTGCTGGTCAGAAAAAAGGGCTTACGCTGTGTGGGACGAGCGATCGGACATATGCCATTTGAAATTATCCCGTTTATTATCGGGATGTTCGTTATTGTGCTGGCATTGGAGGAAAACCGAGTGACATCATGGGCGGCAGATCTGCTTCGCTTTGATGAGAGTGTTTTTTCGTATGGCTTGCTATCCTTCCTGTCATGTAATGTTTTGAATAATATTCCCATGAGCGTTTTGTTTAGCAAGATCATGAGCTTCGGAGCAACCGAGGGACAGATCTATGCTACCGTGATCGGTTCCAATCTTGGCGCATTCCTCACCCCCGTGGGTGCTTTGGCAGGAATTATGTGGTTGAACCTTCTGAAGAAAAATCAGGTAAAGCTCTCTACGCCGCGCTTTGTTTTGTATGGAGCGGGGATCGGTATTCCTTCGATTGCCGCATCGTTGGTGATTTTGGAAGTTATTTTATGAAAAACTAAAAAAAAGTAAAAATAACTGTTTACAAATAAATAAAAATGTAGTAAAATATATATGTATATTTTAAGGAAAGGCTAATGACGGTTATGGAAAATTCAAAGCCCAAGTATCGGCGCGTACTTCTGAAGCTTTCGGGAGAGGCGCTGGCGGCAGGAAGCGATCATATTCTGAATTTTGATTTTATTGCTTCTATTGCTGAGGTTCTTAAAAAATGTGTGGCGCAAAAGGTGCAGATCGGTGTGATCGTTGGCGCGGGCAATATCTGGCGCGGCAGACAAGGCGGTAGCATGGATCGTGTTCGTGCTGACAGCATGGGTATGCTGGCTACCACCATCAATGCGCTCGCTCTGCAGGATACCTTTATTCAAGCAGGACTCGATGCCAGGGTTATGACGGCAGTGGAAATGAAAACCTTTGCGGATCCGTATGTTACCAGAGATGCCGTTCAGGCAATGGAAGAGGGAAAGATCGTTATCTTCGGATGTGGGCTCGGAGCTCCTTATTTCTCTACCGATACAGCCGCAGCGCTGCGTGCGGCGGAGATTGGCGCAGACGTTGTTCTGATGGCGAAGAATATCGATGGTATTTATTCCGCGGATCCCAAGCTGGATCCCAATGCGGTAAGGTACGATGAGCTGACCTACAAGGAGATCCTAGACCGTGAACTGAAGGCATTAGATCTGACCGCAACCACCTTCTGCATGGATAACGATATTCGTGCATACGCCTTTGAGCTGAAGGATCCTATGAACATCTACCGTGTGATCATGGGAGAAAAGATTGGAACGGAAATTCACCGTTGAATAAAATTGAAAAATATTGATATGAATACATATGGAGGAGTATTATGAAGCTCAACACAAAGGATTTTGAAGAAAAAATGAAAAAGGCTGTCTCGGTTTACGAGGAGAATCTGGCTTCCATTCGCGCAGGTCAGGCAAATGCCGCAATTATTTCCAAGGTGAATTTTGAATATTGGGGCGCTCCCACTCCCATCACCTCGATGGCGGACGTGCGCGTTGCCGATGCAAAGACCTTGACCATCTCTCCTTACGATGCAACCACTCTTAAGGAGATGGAGAAGGCGATTCTTGCTTCCGATATCGGAATTACCCCTACCAATGATGGTAAAGTCATTCGTCTGGTATTCCCTCAGCCTACCGAGGAGAGAAGACGTGAGCTTGCTAAGCAGGTTCAGAAGACGGGTGAGGATGCGAAGGTTGCGATCCGTAACATCAGAAGAGATGCGAACGATCTTTGCAAAAAGATGAAGAAGGACGGAGAGATGACCGAGGACGAGCAAAAGGCTTCCGAAAAGTCGATACAGGATCTGACGGATAAGTTTATCAAGGAGATCGACGGCGTCACCGCAAAGAAAGAAAAGGAAATCATGCAGATCTGAATTTGAATACAGGGCGGGTTTTAAGCCCGTCCTGATTTTTGTAGAACGGAGGAATCATACAGTGGCAGATAAAAACATTCCAACCGATTGCCCGATCAAGCATATTGCCTTTATTATGGACGGAAACGGACGGTGGGCAAAAAAGCGGGGGATGCCTCGGGAATATGGGCATAAGTTCGGTGCCGATACCTTTAAAAAGATCATGCGCTACTGTTGCCGCATCGGAATCGAAGCAACCACTTTTTACGTTTTTTCCACAGAAAACTGGAAGCGTCCCCAAAAGGAAGTGGATTCCATCATGAATCTGCTGGATCAATATTTGGACGAATGTGAAAAGGAATTGAAAAAAGATAAGGCACGGTTTATTTTTATCGGAGATAAGGCTCCCTTTTCCGAGTCCTTGAGAAAAAAGATGGAGCATATTGAGGAAATCTCCGCGCACAATACCTACGTGGTCAATCTCGCACTTAACTACGGGGGAAGAAGCGAGCTGGTCTATGCGGCAAATAAGCTTCTCGGTGAAGGGAAGACCGAAATTACGGAAGCTGATTTTGCGGGGGCGTTATACACCAGCGAATCCCCCGATCTGGATATGATCGTTCGTACGGGTGGAGATCTCCGTATTTCCAATTTTTTGCTTTGGCAGGCAGCCTATGCGGAGCTGTATTTTTCCGATAAGCTCTGGCCCGATTTCAAAACCGAGGACGTAGACGAAATCGTGGAAAATTTCAAGAACAGAAAACGCCGATTTGGCGGAGTGGATACCAAGGAGTAAGGCTATGTTAACAAGAATTATTACATCTGTTGTGGCACTTGCGGTTTTGCTGCCCGTCCTGTTTCTTTCTCATACGGTCGTATTTCCCATTGCCATCTCACTTGTTGCCGTTATCGCATTGTACGAGGTTTTTCAATGTATTGGCATGAAGAAGCGTATCAGTCTGACCTTGCCCGTTTATTTGTTTGCGGCAGTCTCTCCGTTTTTGCTCCGTTATCTGGACTCCTACCGTCAGTACGCGCTGATCGCGTTTATTGTGACGGCGCTGTACGTGATCTATTTGTTTGCACACGTGGTCTGGTCTCACGGAGCAATCCCCTTCAGTGACGGCGCCGCGTTGTTCTCACTTTCCTTGTATATCGTTGCGGCGTTGATGTCGATTCTGTTTATCAGAGATTTCCAGCCCGACGGAAAGTACATCTATCTGTTGATCTTTATTGGCGCGTGGGTGACCGATGTGTTTGCTTATTTCACGGGATACTTTTTGGGCAAGCACAAGCTCATTGAGGACGTCAGCCCCAAAAAGACCGTGGAGGGAAGCATTGGCGGAATCGTTTTTTGCGCGGCAAGCTTTGCACTGTTCGGACTGATCGTGGACATATTTTTTGAACAGAATGCCAATCTTTTGTTTCTGATCGTCAGCGGCGTGATCCTTTCTGTTATTTCTCAGATTGGGGACCTGATCATGTCCGTGATCAAGCGGCACTATAAGATCAAGGATTTTGGAAAGCTTTTTCCCGGTCACGGCGGAATGATGGATCGTTTCGACTCCATTCTTGCGGTGGCGCTGGGACTTTGTGCTATTTGTATGTTTGTATCCCTGACGGGAATTCAGTTAATGTAACGCGGGAGACGGTAGAATGGACTATACGAAAACAAACGTTGCAATATTGGGCTCTACAGGCTCGGTGGGCGAGCAGGCGTTGGACGTTGCCGACCGTTTGTCAATGAACGTTACCGCCATCAGTGCCAATCGAAATTTTGCACGGGTGGAGGAGCAGGCGAGGAAATTCAAGCCGAAATCCGTTGCCATGGCAGATGAAACAGCCGCAAAGGAGCTGAAAATTCGTTTAGCGGACACGGATACAAGGATTTACGCGGGTTCAGACGGGATCTGCGACATGATCGGCGAAGAGCGCAGAGATGTGGTGCTGAACTCCATTATCGGCGAGGCAGGTCTTTTGCCCAGCCTTGCCGCGGTGGATTCGGGTGCGCGTTTGGCTCTTGCCAATAAGGAATCTTTGGTAGTCGCGGGAGAGATCGTTAAGGCGAGAGCCAAAGCAAACAACGTTGAGATTCTCCCTGTGGATAGCGAGCATTGTGCTATTTATCAATGCCTGAAATCTGGAACGCCCAAGGAAGACAAAAAGATCTTGCTGACTGCATCGGGTGGACCGTTTTTCGGTCAGACGGCAGAGCAGCTTCGTTCCATCGGAGTGGAGCAGGCATTGGCACATCCTACGTGGAAGATGGGGGCAAAAATAACCATCGATTCCGCAACACTGATGAATAAGGGCTTTGAAGTGATCGAGGCGGTTCATTTATTTGACGTTCGTCCCGATCAGATTCAGGTAGTCGTTCATCGGGAAAGTATAATACATTCCATGGTGGAATATATTGATAACAGCGTCATTGCTCAGCTTTCGGTTCCCGATATGCGGCTTTGCGCTCAGTATGCTATGACCTACCCTAACCGTACAGATGCGGTCATTGAGGAACTGGATCTGTTCAAGATCGCCAAGCTGACCTTTGCGGAGCCTGACATGAAGACCTTTTCACTTCTTCGTTGCGCACTGGATTGTATTGACAAGGGTGGCGCACTTCCCGCCGCTTTGAATGCGGCAAACGAGGTCGCTGTGGCGGAATTCCTTAAGGGGAAGATTCCGTTTTACGCCATTACGGAGATCGTTTGCGATGCGGTTTCCTCGCTGGAGAGTAAGGCGGCGGTGCATGATCTGGAAGGGATCCTTCTTTGCGATCGAGAAGCAAGAGAGATCGCGAAAAAGCTGTTAAATATTTGAGTTTATGAATGACATCCTTGTAAAATTTCAGACAAGGAGACAAATCGTATGATTTTCTTTTATCTTTTGATCATGGTGCTTGTGTTCGGCATCTTGATCTTTATCCATGAATTCGGACACTTTGTTACGTCAAGGGCCTGCGGTGTTGCCGTGAAAGAATTTTCCGTGGGAATGGGACCGAAGATCTTTTCATGGCGGTCAAAGAAACACGATACCCAATACGGTATGCGTCTGCTTCCCATCGGCGGTTTCGTGAGCATGGTAGGAGAGGACGAGGAGTCCGAGGATCAAAGCGCGTTTTGTAACAAGTCTGTTTGGAAACGTATGATCATCGTATCAGCGGGAGCTATCATGAACCTGCTGCTTGGTTTTATTTTGATGACCGTGATCGTTTTTGCACAGGGAAATCTGGCTTCCACAACTGTGGCGGAATTTGAAGAAAATGCTACGTCAAACGCTCAGCTGCAAGTGGGAGATGAGATCCTTCGTGTGGATGGAACTCGTGTTCATACGGGGAACGAGCTGGTCTACGAAATTCTCAACAGCGGATATGAGCCCATTGATCTGGAGGTCAGACGAGAAGGAGTGACGCTTCTGCTTGAGGACGTTACTTTTCCGTCTATAGAGGATTCGGGGGCAACCTTTGGTTCTTATGATTTTAAAGTTTACGGGGAAGAAGTTAATTTCCCAAATCTGATGAAGCACGCTTTCTTTCGTTCGGTTTCTACGGTGAAGATGGTGTATGATTCTTTGCTCGGTTTGATTACGGGACGGTTCGGGATGGAAGCAGTTTCAGGACCTGTCGGAGTGACGAAGGTAGTAGGAGACGCGGCAAAGGAAGGTTTTTTGAATCTGCTGTATATCGTTTCGGTACTTTCTATCAATCTGGGCGTGTTCAATCTGTTGCCATTTCCTGCATTGGATGGGGGGCGTTTTCTGTTCTTGATCGTTGAAGGGATCCGCAGAAAGCCGATCAATCGGAACGTGGAATCCTACGTCAATTTTATAGGAATCATGGTTTTATTTGCGTTTATGATCTTCGTGACCGTTAAGGACGTTTTCAAATTGTTTTCATAGTAGGGTATGAGTATGAAGTATAATGAAATTCGAAGAAATACAAAGGAAGTAAAAATAGGTTCGGTGTCGATTGGAGGCAATACCCCCATCGCCATTCAGTCTATGACCAATACAGATACCCATGATCGGGAAGCAACGCTTTCCCAGATTCGCGATCTGGAACGGGCGGGATGTGATATTGTGCGCATTACCGTGCCCGATTTGGAGGCGGCAGGCACCATTCCGTATCTGAAAGAGCAGGGGATTCAGATCCCGATCGTTGCCGATATCCATTTTGACTACCGCGTGGCGATCCGTTGCGCGGAGGTTGGCGTGGACAAAATCCGAATCAATCCCGGAAACATCGGAGATGAGGATCGGGTTCGCGCTGTTTGCAAGATCTGTAAACAGAAAGAGATTCCAATTCGAATCGGAGTGAACAGTGGATCCTTGGAAAAAGAGATTTTGGCAAGACACGGCGCCCCAACGCCTGAGGCTCTTTGCGAGAGCGCATTGTATCACGCGTCCTTACTGGAGAAAAACGATTTTGATAAGATCGTGATTTCCATGAAGGCTTCCAATCCATACAACATGATTGCCGCCAATCGGCTGTTGGCTGAAAAGTGTACGTATCCGTTGCATCTTGGCGTGACTGAAGCGGGAAGCAAAGAAATCGGTTCCATTAAGAGCGCTGTTGGTATCGGATCTCTGTTGATTGACGGAATCGGAGACACGATTCGTGTTTCCTTGACGGACAACCCCGTGGAGGAGATCTACGCGGCGAAAAACATTTTACGCGCGGTGGGGATTGAGGGACAGTGCGGCATGGATATCGTTAGCTGCCCTACCTGCGGTCGGACCAAGATCGATCTGATTCCCTTGGTTGCGGAATTTGAGCGGCGAGCGAGAGAAGAAGGATTGATGGATCTTCCCTT
>JAZNVA010000109.1:0-3685 GCA_045592565.1 Eubacteriales bacterium
TGTAGAGCAAATTGTTGTCAAAAAACATTTGCGTGGTCAGGAAGGAGCAGCCCGCGTCCACCTTCTCCTTCAGGTAACGGATATCCTCTCGCTGATCCGCGCTTTCGGGGTGGATCTCAGGGTAGCACGCGCCACCGATACAGAAATCGGCGCCGCTCTCCCGAATATCCCGAATCAGGTCAATGGCATGATGGTACGCCCACGTCGAGCGGTCGCTCTCGCACAGCTCGGGCGTCAGATCGCCCCGCAGAGCCATAACGTTTTCGATCCCCGCCCGCTTCATCTCCTCGATCTTCTCCCGTACCGTCTCGCGGGTAGAGGACACACAGGTCAGATGCGCCAGCGTGGGCACTCCGTATTGCTCCTTGATATTTTTTGCGATCTCCAGCGTATATCGGCTGGTTCCTCCCCCCGCGCCGTAGGTCACGCTCATAAAGGAAGGCCGCAGGGCGGCGATCTCCTCGGTGGCGCGCTTGACGCTTTCAAACGCCGTATCGCTTTTGGGCGGAAACACCTCAAAGGAAAGAGACAGTGTATCTCTTGCCAACAATTCGCTCAGCTTCATGATTCCTCCTTTGCGGGCAGACAGATGCCACCCGTACCGTCTCGGTTCTATTACCTTAATTATAACATTTTCCAAAAACTTTTCAAGGGCTTTCCGTGAAAAAAGCGCAAAACCGACCTCATAAGGCATATTTTTTCCGCTCCGCCGATAGACTTATGGTGAGAAACAAAAATTTCACGGTAGAAAACAGGGAGGAATCGTCCAATGAAGAAAACAAAATCCAAGCCGAAGATCCTTTTTTCCTTTTGCTTCGTATTTCTGATCCTTACCGCCGCCACCGCAGCCTCGCTGACGGTAGATGCCGCCCCGCCAAGCGCTCTTGTTTCCCCCGCCCTGCGCGTGCTGGCAGAGGAAAACGGCATGGCGATGGCGGGGATGCGAGGCGGACAGATCCGTCTGGATCGGGAAGACTTCGCCAGAGCCATGAATCTGTCAAAGGTCAACGAGATCACCATCACAAAGGTCCCCCCCATTACCGACGGAGAGCTTCGGGTGGGAAGCACAGTGGTAACGGGAACACAGACCGTCAGCGGCAGTAATCTGGATCTGCTCACCTATACCCCCTCCGACGCTGACGTCTCCGCATCCTCCTTCCGCTTTTCCGTGGGCTCCTCCGCCGTCGAGATCACCTGCAGTCTTTATCTTCTGGATCAAGTGAATCACGCCCCCACCCTGAGCATGGTCCCCGAAACCCTTCTGAACGTCAGCACCCACAAAAACATTACCCTCTACGGCACGCTCCCCTGTCACGATCCCGATGGGGACGCTACCGTCATTGAGATCGTTTCTTATCCCAAATCGGGGATCCTTCTGCTCACCGACCGTACCACGGGCGACTATTCCTTTACCCCCGGCACCGGATACGCGGGGAAGGATTCCTTCACCTACGTGGCGCGCGACCGATACGGCAATTACAGCGCCTCCGCTACCGTATCCCTCTCGGTGGTGAAGCCCTCTACCTCGGTGGTCTATTCCGATCTTCAGGATTCCCCCGCCCACAACGCCGCCCTGACCATGACCGAAGAGGGGATCATGAGCGGCACGCAGGTAGGAAATCACACCTATTTTTATCCCGATCAGCAGGTCAGCCGCGGGGAATTCGTGGTGATGGCGATGCACGCCATGGGAATGACCGAGGTCACTGACACGCCGCGTTCCGTTTTTGTCGACGACAAGGATATCCCCGAACAGATGCGAGGCTACATCACCACGGCGTATCAGCTCGGCTACGTCAGTGGGGAGCGCGACTCGGAGGGAGCGCTTTGCTTCTCTCCTCACCGCGCCATCACCCGCGCCGAGGCGTCTGTGATCCTCGGAAAGATGCTGAACGCCGCCACCCCTACCGTCACCCCCGTTTTTTCGGATTCCGAGGAGATCCCCGCCTGGGCGGCTCCCTCTCTCTATTCTCTGAACGCCATGGGTGTGATGACCGCCACGAACGGCGAGATCTCTCCCATGGATCCTATGACGCGGGGCGATACCGCTTGTATCCTTACCGCCGTAATGCAGGTTCGGGAAGGAAAATAGACCACCATTCCTCCATTCCGTTATTTTTAAAAAGGACAGAAACCGTTTTGGTTCTCTGTCCTTTTTCCTTGACAAAGGCAAAAAAAAGAGGTATAATGAAAAGCAGAAACCAAACATCCACAAGGAGGAAACCATGAAAGAGCACACCCCGTTCGTCTGTTGCTTTACCGGTCACAGAGAAATCCATCCCGCTCACATCGAACCGCTTTCCGCCTTGCTGGACCGTACCCTTTCCACTCTGACCGGTTCGGGCGTTTTCACCTATCGAACGGGTGGCGCCATCGGCTTCGATACCATCGCGGCACTGAAGGTGTTGGAGCATAAGGAGCTTGATCCGCGAGTCCGTCTGGAGCTTTTTCTCCCCTGCCGCGACCAAATGGCAGGCTGGGCAGACTTCAACCAAGCCGCCTACCGATACATTCTGGAGCGCGCAGACGCGGTGACCGTTCTCTACGAAAAATACAGAAAGGGCTGTATGTTTGAACGCAACCGCGCCATGGTCCGAGGCAGTCATTTCTGCATCGGCTATTGCACCTCCGATAAGGGCGGAAGCGCCTACACTCTGCAGTATGCCCGTACCCACGGCTGCCGCGTCGTCAATCTTTCGGATCTGCTCTGACCGAAATCCATCATTCCCCACCGAAGGAGGATTTTATGAAAAAACGTCTGCTCGCGCTGGGCATCCTGTTGCTTTTGGCGGGAACTGTCCTGAGCCTGACCTCCTGCAAACAAAATAACGGGGACGCTCACTCCGACGATCGCTCCGCCGTCTCGCCCCATCTTCACGAATTCGGCGAGGAGTGGTCCTTTGATGAGCTTGCTCACTGGCATACCTGCCTTGTGGACGGCTGCTCGGTGATCTCCGATCGCGCCGCGCACCGCTACTCCTCCAACGACTCCCGTTGCGTCGTTTGCGGCAGGATCAAAACCGCCTCCGAGGCGACGGAAGCCACGGGAAGCCGAACCCTATCTACCTGGAGCGTCTCCTCTTCCGAGGAAAATGCGCTGATCTATACGGAACGGGACCGTCTGGGCAGAGTTCTGAGCCGAACCCATTTTCGGATCCTTGCCACCCTCGGCTCCCATCAGGCAGCCGTCTGGGAAAAGACCGCGGAGGAGCTTTATACCTACAAGGACGGAAAGCCCATCTTCTCCGAAACCTACTCCTATCTGCCCGACTCTCCCCTGCTTCCCCTACGGGAGGAGCCGATCCTTTCCTACACCACCTCATACGGCTACAACAAGGCGGGACAGCTCACCCGTGCCGACGTGTTTACCCCCTCGGGCAACGCCACGGGATGTTACGATCTGTTTCTATACGGTGATGATGGCACCATGACGGGGATCCTTCGATACGATGCCCATCTTCTGACGCAAACCATCGCTCTCAACAAGTTCGGAGAGCCCGATCGCACCGTATATCGGTGGGGAAAGGAGTATCGCTACACCTACGATGACGTTGGAAACCTGCTCACCCTCAGCGACGGAGAATCTACCTATACTCTCTCCTGCGAGGAAAATGCCCCCCTGTCGGTAACGGTCGCAAATAAAACCACCCTCGACCGCCTCTCTCTTTCCTTTGAGCTTGACGGG
>JAZNVA010000110.1:0-3191 GCA_045592565.1 Eubacteriales bacterium
TGGACGTACATCACCCCGACGTCATCGTCAAGGTGGAGATCCGCGAGTTCGGCGCCTATATTTCCGCGGGACAGTTCAAGGGAGCGGGCGGCATGCCCGTGGGAAGCAACGGCAAGGGACTTCTGCTCCTTTCGGGGGGGATCGACTCCCCTGTGGCGGGATATATGATGGCAAAGCGAGGCGTTCGCCTTGATGCCATTCACTTCGAATCCTTCCCCTACACCAGTGAGCGAGCCAGAGAAAAGGTGCTTGACCTTGCTCGGATCGTTGCCGAGTATTCGGGAGATATCTTCGTTCACGTGGTGTCTCTGACACATATTCAAGAGGAGCTGGTCAAGGCGTGCGACGAGGAATATTTCACGCTTCTGCTCCGCCGTTATATGATGACCATCGCCGAGCGAGTTGCCAAGGACAAGGGCTGCGCCGCCCTGATTACGGGAGAGAGCCTCGGTCAGGTCGCCTCTCAGACCATGCAAGCGCTGGGGGTTACCGACGCGGCAGTCAATATGCCCGTGTTCCGCCCCTGCATCGGTATGGATAAGGAGGAGATCGTCACCATTTCCCGAAAGATCGGAACCTTTGAGACCTCCATTCAACCCTACGAGGATTGCTGTACCGTCTTTACCCCCAAGCATCCCCGTACCAAGCCCGAGCTTGCCAAGGTACTGATCCAAGAGAACAAGCTGGATTTTTCCGCCCTTGTGGAAGAAGCCATGGGAACTCTTTACACCGTGCATATCAAGGCAGAATATTAAAAAAATCAGTTTCCGAAAAATATTTTTTATTTTTCGGAAACTTTTTTTCAAAAAGGTATTGCATTTTTAAAAAGGATATGATATAATATACAAGCTGTCAAGTGACGGCCCGTTGGTCAAGCGGTCAAGACGCTAGCCTCTCACGCTGGAAACATGTGTTCGATTCCCGTACGGGTCACCAAATTGGACAAGACGAACACACAAAGATAGTTTGCCCTGGCGTTGCTATCACCGTTGTAGGCACAATCTTTGCCCTCTCGTTTTGTCTGCGCAATGAATAACAAAAAAGACTATCGTCTTACCGCGATAGTCTTTTTTGCTATTCCACCCGATTATTTTGCGTTTCTCTTCTCATTTCCATAACGCAATTCGTTATTTTCTAACAAAATCAAGCGAAAACGATAAAAAACTGTTAGAATTTAACGAAAGGAGCATGGTTATGATTAGAATTCTACTGTCCAAGAAGCTGGGCGAGCTTCGTTGGACCCAAGCAGACCTTGCTCGCGCTACCGGGATAAGACCATCTACAATAAATGAGATCTATCACGAGATTGCGGAGCGAGTTAACCTGGAACACCTCGATCTGATATGCGAGGCCCTTGACTGCGAGCTATCTGAAATCATTATCAGAGTACCCGATCGTTACCCCAAGACCAAAACTCGTACGGGCGCACCCATACATAAATATGACGATTGACTATGTTCCGATCCCCCGAACTGCTCTTTGCGGCTCGGGGGATTTTCCTTTTATATTTCTTCTCCTGTTTCGCGGTCAACGAATTTAATAACCAAGTCCACACCGAGCGCATCTGCAATCTTGCGCAGCTCGCTCTCCTTGAAATCGTCGCGTTTCATTTTGTTATTCAAGTTCTGCGGAGTATCACCCATCCTTGCCGCCAAGTCCCTCTCGGAGAGGTTTCCGCGCTTTACGCGCATAATTCTGATTTTTTCTGCCATTGCCATAATTCAAAGCACCTCCTGTCATTTTCCATTATACACTATTCCGTGTAGTTTGTCAACATCTTTTTGAAAAAATAAAAAAATTTTTGATTTTTTATCAAAAAACACTTGACAAAATACACTTTTTAGTGTATAATATATATGTAAGGCAGGGGTGATAAAAACCTCTTAAGAAAGGAAGTGAGGAATTGAACGACTTGAATGTAACACAAGCATTGCTCAAAGCAATCTTGGAACTCATCGAGAAGTGCGAAACGCTTGAAGAACTTCGCGAAAGCGTGAAGCGCATAATGAACGATGAAAAATAAAATGTGAGTGACCTACCGACCAAAGCAAATCACTCACAGACCCAAAGGGCATCGGGGGAAGCCTTACTCCCCCGACTACCCCTATTATAACACAGTAAGGCAGAAAAAACAAGAGGGGTTAAGAAAAAAATGAAAATTCAAGGACAAAATTTTGGTGTAGAGATTGAAATGACAGGTATCACACGCCGCGAGGCAGCCGCAGTTATCGCAGAGTATTACGGATCCTCTTCCCGATATATCGGCTCCGGCTACGACACCTACGGCGCAACCGACCGCAAGGGCAGAACGTGGAAAGCTATGAGCGACGCAAGCATTACCACCGTCCGCAAGGTTGACGGTCGCAGAGTTCCCGCAGGTCGCGAGTACAGTTGCGAGGTTGTAACGCCCATTCTTCAGTATGAGGACATCGAGGATCTTCAGAACATCATTCGCGCTCTCGTCGCCAAGGGTGCTATCACGAATTCCTCTTGTGGCATCCACGTCCACGTCGACGGAGCCAACCACACACCCCAGAGCCTCACGCGCCTTATGAACTTCGCCATTGGCAGACAGGACCTTTTCTACGAAGCTCTGCAAATCGAGGACCGCGCAAACCGTTGGTGCAAGAAGATGTCCCGCAAACTCCTTAACGCAATGAAGTCCGACAAGCAAATGACCAAGCGCGAGTTGGAAGCCATTTGGTACAGTTCCGTCAACGACGATTACCACGGCGGCATCGACCATCAGCACTACAACTCCACGAGATACCACGGTATCAACCTCCACGCGTTCTTCACCAAAGGAACGGTTGAGTTCAGACTGTTCAACGGCACCACCCACGCAGGCAAGATCAAAGCGTATATTCAGTTCTGCTTGGCAATGAGCGCATGGGCAATCGACGCAGAGGACAATATGTACTACAAGTCCTGCGCCTCCTACACCAAGGAGCAGAAGGGTCAGCTGATGCTCGGTGTACTCACACGCCGCTTGAAAATGACCGGCCCCGAGTTCAAGACGGCAAGACTCCACCTCACAAGCGCGTTTGCGAACGCGACCGAGGAAGCCGCATAAGCAAGTTACAGTCAAGTAAGAAATCCCTTGTAAATCAAGCAATTTGTTGACCTCAACGGAATGGTCAGCAAGTTACCGTCAAGTAAAGCTGTCCTATCGGCTACACGGGGAGAAAGGA
>JAZNVA010000111.1:0-13601 GCA_045592565.1 Eubacteriales bacterium
ATATTATATGTATGTGTTTATGAAAGGAAGGTTATATATGATTCATGCTGAAAAATATAATGTTTTTGATAATGTAAATTTGTATGTTGTCAAAGATAAAAAATATAAAACAGTTCTGGCGAGTACCTATATTCACCGTAATTTGTCAAGAGATGAGGTGACATTTAATTCACTTCTCTCAAAAGTACTTAAAAATGCCACAAAAAAATACTCCTCTATGCTTGACCTTAACATATATGCCGAATCATTGTACGGATGTGCTTATGATGTCGGTATTGGCAAACGTGCCAATATACAGAGCATTGTATCTCAGGTCAGCTTTCTTAACGACCGGTATTCCGGGGAGGGTATTTTTTCACCATCGAAATTCGATCTTTCGGATCCATGGCACACAGTCCGCTCCTGATCCTTTTTTTCTCCGCAACAGACGTGGCGCCGATCAGCAGCTCACAACGGATGCCCATTGGCTCGAAAATTGCCGAAAGATCGGCGTGGTGCTGTCTGGCAAGGATCTCGGTGGGTGCCATCAACGCCGCCTGTCTGCCACTCTGAACGGCGATCAGCATCGCCGCGGCGGCGCAAACCGTCTTGCCGCTTCCCACATCTCCCACCACCATACGGTTCATGGCGACGGGCTTTTCCATATCGGCACGGATCTCCTCGATCACTCGCATTTGCGCCCCCGTCAGGGCATATGGCAATCGGTCGGTCAGGCGGGAAATATCGTTTTCATGACAAGAAACGGCAGGGCTCTTGGCATTTTGCGCGCCCGCCATGGAAAGTCCCAGCGCAAAGGTAAAAAACTCCTCAAAGATCAGCCGTTTTTTTGCCGCCGCAAGGGCGCGGAAGCTCTCCGGCATATGAATATTCCGCAATGCATAGGTCTGCAGACAAAGCCCGTATTTTCTCCGAAGCTCTTCGGGCAGGGGATCCTCCCCCGTCTCCGAACACGAAAGGACGGTCATAGCGGACTTCATGTCCTTGGCGATCTGCTTTTGTGTCAAGCCCTCAGTCAGGGGGTATACGGGGATCAGCGGAGGAAGCTCGGTCTGCTCCGACCAGGGCTCATAGGCGGGAGATACCATGGAATAACGGTTTCCTTTTTTCTCCACCTTCCCGTAAAAGCGAAAGGTGCTCCCCACCGCAAACACATTTTTCAGATATTCCTGATTGAAAAAGGTCACCTCGCAAATGCCGCTTTCGTCGTAGGCGCGGAATTTAAGCATGGAAAGTCTGCCTCGGATCCTCGCGCTCTTCGCCTCGGTTGCAACCGTCAGCAGATGGGCGGTCTTTCCCGTTCCGTCACAGTCGGACAACAGCCGAATATTTCCCCGATCCTCATATCCGCGGGGGTAATGCTCCAATAGCTCCCCTACCGTATGAACGCCAAGTCGGGCATACGCCGCCGCTCGTACGGCACCCACGCCATACAGCTTTTTGATATCTGTCCTCAAGATCCCGTGCCTCCCTTCCATTGATTTCTTTCATTATACCCCTTTTTTAGTTTTTTTGTCAAGACCTCTCTCGTTTTTCAATCAGTGACACGACAAAAATGGTGGAAAATTTACTGTTTTTTCATAAAAAACTTCGGGGTAAACTCAAATTCATATTGACAATGGCAAAATTTTAGAGTATAATAAGAGATACTATGAACACACGGAGGTTTCCAATGAAGAAAATTCTTGCTCTGCTTCTTGTTGCCGTTCTGGCTCTGACCATGATCGCCTGCAAGAAGGATGAAACCGGAACGAACGGTCAGAATGATGACGCCGTTTTGTCCGAAGAACTGATTTATGAAAACTTTAAATATTCCGTTAATGATGACGGTAACTATGAGATCACGGGCTACGTGTTCGGCGGGGTAGAGCTGCTGGACATTACCGTTCCCGATGATATCGAGGGCAGACCCATCACCGGTATTGCCGCAGATGCCTTCAAAGGCGCAAAGAACATCAAATCCATTGTGCTTCCCGCATCTCTGGAATATATTGGCGATTACGCATTCTATGATTGCGACTACATCACCGCTGTGGAGCTCCCCGATTCCGTTATTTCCGTTGGCGTGGGCGCATTCCAAAGCTGTGATACACTCGCTGGCGTTACTTTCTCCAAGAACTTGCTCCTTATTTCGGATTTTGCATTCAAGGATTGTATTGCCCTGACCGATTTTGCACTGCCCGAAGGACTGATCTCCATTGGAATCGGTTCCTTTGACGGATGCAAGGCGATCACCGCCGTTACACTTCCCTCCTCTGTCGTCCATCTGGGCGACACCGCCTTCTACGCTTGCTCCAATCTGGCATCTGTTACGGCAAACGTAACCGTCTCCGAGGCAGATACGGCAATTTTGGCAAAGATGAACGCCGCACTGGAAGCATATGAGACCGAAAATGGGGAAGCTCCCAAAACGGCATCCGATGCATTTGATGTTCTGAAGGCTGCCGGTCTCTACGTAGGCGGCGTAAACGAAAACGGCGGAAAATACATATGGGATAAGGAAGCAAAGGAAATCATCGGCGCATTCGGAGCAGCGGATGCCGCTTTGATCGCAAAGATGAATGCCGCTCTGGAAAAGAGTACGCCCGAGGATAAGTATAAGCTCAACGATCTTCTGACCGCCGCAGGTCTGAATCTGGATCACCTGAACAGCGCGATCGAGAACAGCAAGTACAACTGGAACGCTCAGACCAATCGCATGGAGGTCACCTACACCATCGGTGCCAACGTTTTCCACGGTGCGAAAGATAATTTTACGGTTTACACCAACGCAAACTCCCCCGTGGCAGTTTACGCGCAGGCGTTCCACACTGTAGCGCCCATTCCCGCAGAATAATCGACAATCACAAAGGGGCTGATATGATCAGCCCCTTTTCTTTATGTAAAATTGCTCCGCATTCTTATTCGCCGCGCTCCTCGAACCAAAGCTTGACATATTGCGCGACTGTTGGCACCAGTGTCTTGATCTCCCGATCGGTGGTATTCACACAAAGGTGATAACCGCGCTTGTCTCCCCACGGGATCTCGGAGATCAGACCGTGATACCGCTTTCTGTCGGTATCGATCCGCTTGATCTGCTTTTCCATTTCCCTGGCGCTCATGCGCTCATCGTCTTGCGCCCGCTCCTGACACCGCTTGATCTTGGATGGCATATCGGCGTATACGAACAGATTAAAGGGCTTGTATTCCCGAAGGATCACATCCGCAGCCCGTCCGACTACCACACAATTTCCCGCAGCGGCAAACTCCCGCAAAAGTCGGTTCTGCTCGGCAAACAAATGAGTCTCATTTGCCATCAGCGTCGGAGTATAGGAAAAGGTCCTGCCGAAATGCACGGGAAAATTACGGAACACGCCACCGTCCAAGGCATAAGAAACATAATGCTCATCCAACTGGTGCTTCTCCGCAATAGCGGTAACGATCTCCCTGTCATAATAAGCGTATCCCAGCTCATCTGCCAAGCGCTTTCCCAACTCTCTTCCGCCGCTTCCGAATTCTCGGCTGATCGTAATAATACCCATAATCATCTTCCTTTCATTGGAATCGTTTTTCCACTTTCATTATACCCCCTTTCCCTCCATCTGTCAAGCCCCATTTCAAAGAGAAAAGGAGTCCGCGCGTTTTTGCGCGGACTCTTTTCTCTTTATGACACTCTTCCACCGACCGCGCACAGCCGCCGCACGTGATAAGCAAGCTCATCGGTAAGCTGATCGGCTCGTATGCGCCATGACCAATTCCCCCCCAGAGTGGAAGGACGGTTCATTCTGGCGGTATCGTCCAGCCCAAGATAATCCTGCATGGGGATGATACAAATACGGGACGGGCTTCGCATCAAAAGGGCGATCAAGGAATCGGTGAGCTCCTCGTCGGGGGTATGATGATCCCACAAATAGTCCCGAAGCATTGCCATCTCATCGCCGCTCAAAGCGGAAAGATACGCTGCAAGGGTAGGATTGTCATGAGTCCCCGTATATGCCGCGCTGTTCTCCGAATAGGTGTGAGGCAAATACTCCCCCGAAAAGCTTCTATCCTCAGTTTCAAAGGCAAATTGAAGGATCTTCATGCCGCAAAATCCGCTCTGTCTCACCAGGCGCCGCACCGATTCGGTCACGTATCCCAGATCCTCGGCGATCACCTCCCGTCCCTCAGTGATAGGCTTTAACGCCTCAAAGAGCGCCATTCCGGGGCCGCTTTCCCAATGACCGCCTTTCGCATTTGGCGCTCCGCCGGGGATCGAATAGTAGGAATCAAATCCTCGAAAATGATCGATCCGCACCGCGTCATACATAGTAAGGGCGTGCTTGAGCCGATCCCTCCACCATCGGTATCCCGTTTGAGCATGAACGTCCCAGCGGTATAAAGGATTCCCCCAGAGCTGTCCATCGGGGGTAAATCCGTCGGGGGGACACCCCGCCACCGCCGTTGGGACGCCGTTTTCGTCCAGTAAAAAAAGATCCGGATCCTGCCAGACGTCGGCGCTGTCCGCGGATACATAGATGGGTAGATCTCCCATGATACAAATCCCCCGTCCGTTGGCATATTCCTTCAGACGGTACCACTGGATAAAAAATTCCGCCTGCAAAAATCTATGAAAAGCGATCTCCTCCGAAAGCGACCGACGGCATCCCTCAAGAGCTGACGGATTCCTCATGCGCAGTTCCTCGTGCCACTGCGACAGGGGAAGCCCTCCCAGATGATCCTTGATCGCCATAAAAAGCGCGTACTCCTCCAGCCACGGAGAAAGTCGCATCTCCATTTGATCCCGCTCCCGATCCTTTTTGCCGCGGCTTCTCTCAAAGGCGCGGCGCAACAGCGGATATCGGGTTCGGAACAGCGCAGCATAATTGACCCGATCCGTGGCAAATTCCGCCATGCTTTCCTTACACTCCTCCTCGGTCAGGAATCCCCTCTCAAAAAGAACGTCCGGACTGATCATATACGGATTTCCCGCATAGGAGGAAAAGGATTGATAGGGAGAATCTCCGTACCCCGTAGGTCCTAGGGGCAGAATCTGCCAGATCACCTGCCCCGCCTTTTTCAGCCAATCCACAAACCGATACGCTTCCTCCGAAAAGCAACCGATCCCATAAGGGGACGGAAGCGCCGTAATGGGAAGCAATACACCCGCAACTCGATTCAAGCTCATTCTCTCTCTCCTTCTTCATCATACTCGATCTCCACCCAAACGCCGAAATGATCGGACAGTGGCGGCGTAGCTCTCCCGTCAAACATCGTTTCATAAGATACCACCTTGATCGGGCGATTGCACCAGATCTGGTCGATACGAACCTTTCCTCTCCTTGTTTCCGCATCGCGCCAGCCATCAATGACACCCACCGCCGTTTCTTCTCCGTTTTTGCTCTGAGCCACGGAAAAACAATCGATAAAGCCGTTCGAGGCGACCAGATCGTATCCTTCTCCTCGCGCCCCGGCATCGTTATTAAAATCCCCCATCAGCCAAACCCGATCGCCCTTTGGGATCGCCCCCAGAAGCCGCCGCCATTGGGCAAGGAAGGGCTCCTCTGTGTCTCTCCACCAGCTCATATGAAGGTTGACAAACCAATCCGACCTTCCTTCCGTGCGAACAAACAGTGCCATACGGCGCCGCCAATCCTCATACGGACGGTCCTCGCTCAAGCGGATCGCTCTCACCTCTGACATGGGACGTCTGCTTATGGTAAGGAGCCCTTCGTCGAACCGTTTGTATCCGACCTTTACAGGTAACCAGCTCCAATCACAGGAAAATCCCTTTTCCTGCAACCGCTTCAACAAGCGGATCCCATAATGATCCTGCCGCAGGACCACCCGATCCTGACAAAACCGATAGCCGCCCGGAAGTGCCTCCTGATACAGAGTGGCGCTTCTGCTTTGATTTACCTCCTGCAAGGTGACCATATCGGGCTCTCGCCTTGCGATCTCGGCGCAAAGAATATCAAGCGCCTTCTCGGTATCCTCTCCCAACAGACTGTGGGTATTCAGCGTCATAAGTCTCATAGCAGATCGTTGATGTCGGACTTCAGAACGTCTGCCTTCGGCCCGTATACCGCCTGAATCCCCGTTCCCTTCTTCACCAAGGCGAGCGCTCCCTCGGCACGCCACGCCTCGACATCCGCCACCCGTTCGGGATCCTTTACCGTCACTCGCAGACGAGTCATACAGGAATCCACCAGCTCAATGTTTTCCCGTCCGCCCAGAAGACCGATGATCCGCTCAGCTTGGCTGTTCCGGCGATCCGCTGTGCGCTCGGTCTTCTCTACTGTATAGTCCTCCGCGTTTTCATCCATATAGTTCCCCAACCGTCCCGGAGTGGCGTATCGGAATTTTCCGATCATAAAATAAGCGACGAAATATCCCACGCCAAAGAAGATCACCGAGGCGATAAGGAAATTGACGATATCCATTCCCAGCCCTGCCTGAATGGACATGGGCAGACGGGTGACAAGCTCTACGTTACCAAAGGAATGGAGTCGAAGATCAAAGATCCCCGCCATGGCAAAGGCGATCCCCTGAAGCAATGCGTATACGATATAAAGAGGAATGGCGCAGAACATGAACATAAATTCCAGCGGCTCGGTCACACCTGTCAGAAAGACAGCCAGCGCCGCCGAGAAAAAGATAGAGCGGTAACGGCGTCGCTTTTCCTGATCCACCCGACGGTACATGGCAAGAGCCACGCCAAGCAGAAGCCCCGTAGAACCGATCATCTGTCCTACCTTAAAGCGAGCGGGAACCACGCTGCTCAACAGCGTCTCATATGCGGCGGTATCCCCCGCATTTTTCAGATTGATCAGATCGGTCACCCATGCAAGCCACAACGGATCCTGCCCAAAGACCGCCGTTCCCGCCGACGCGCCCGTCTGAATGATATAGGTTCCGCCAAAGGAGGTATAGTTCATGGGGATCGTAAGCATATGATGCAAGCCAAAGGGCAGAAGCAATCGCTCCAATGTCCCGTAAATAAAGGGCGCCAGAACGGGCGAGGTATCCGCCGAGTCGGCGATCCAAACGCCAAAGGCATTGATCCCGTGCTGAACGACAGGCCAAAGGATCGCCAACACAAAGGAGACGATGATCGACCAGAAGATCACCACAAGGGGCACGAACCGCTTTCCGTTAAAGAAGGAAAGCGCGTCGGGGAGCCTTCGGAAATTATAAAATTTGTTGTAAAGAATACCGCCCAGAAAGCCCGCAATGATTCCTACGAACACTCCCATATTCAACGCGGGAGAGCCCAGTACCGAGGTGAAATATCCATTCACGGCAATCTCCTCGCCAAAGAGCGTATGGGTAACGGCATTCGGATCAGCAAGCATATCCGCCGTAACACCGAAGATCGAGCCCGTAATATTATTGATGAGAACAAATGCCACCACAGCGGCAAACGCGCCTCCCGCCCGATCCTTTGCCCAAGAGCCCCCAATAGCAACAGCAAAGAGAAGGTGAAGATTGCTGATGATCGCCCAACCGATATTTTCCAGGATCGTACCCGCTGTAGCAACCCAACCGATATCTCCTCCCGCAAGACCGATCAGCTTTCCGAGGCTGATGGCAAGTCCCGCGGCAGGCATTACGGCGATGACCACCATCAGCACCTTACCGAGCTTCTGCAAAAGGTCAAAGTTGATCCCCCTTTTTTTCTGTTTCCGCCCAGATTTCTTGGGCGTGTGTTCCGTCGCCCGAACCGTCCGCAACAGTTCATCACCTACGCGTACCTCTCCCGCAGGAATTTCCTGCCGATCTCCCTCGGCTCCGTTACAGATCAAAACAGGCGTCATTACAGAGAGTCCGCGATCGCGAAGCAATTCCCAATCCACCTCCGCCACCAAGTCTCCCGCCTTGACACGGTCTCCTACCTTGACATGGCTGAGAAAGCCCTCTCCCTTGAGAGAAACGGTTTCCAAGCCGATATGGACCAGCACCTCCCGTCCGTCCTCGCTCTCAAAGCCATAGGCGTGCTTTGCGTCAGCCACGGACGTAACGCGTCCGCTGACGGGACTGTATACCTTTCCCCCCTCAGGTAAGATGGCACATCCGTCGCCCAAGATCCGTTCCGAAAAGACAGGATCCTTGATCTCATCCAACGAAAAGACCTTTCCATTCAGGGGGGAGAAAATCAGCTCTTCCTTATTTGTTGATCCCGATTTCATTCATCGACATCTCCTTCCGTGATTTTTTCTTAGTATTCGCAAATATGGAAGAAACTATCACGAATTCTTTATCCCCTCTTTGAAAATAAATTTAATCTTATTTACATATCATTCACACAGTCGGCAGATAATCATGGTATAATATCGTCAGATTATTGTTGCACACTCAATGTCTTATCAATAATAAATTCAAAGGAGATCGTTATGGCAAACTACCGTCTTTATCCTACCTCACCCATTCACAATCTTCGGGAAATGCTGGAGAGCAGCGCTCTGCGCTATGGAACACGTCCCGCCTTTCTGGAGAAAAAGAACGGCAGCTATGAAAGCTTCAGCTATATCCGTTTCAAAACCGATGTTTTTTCGCTGGGAGAAGCATTGACCGCAAGAGGCTTTTGCGACAAGCGCATCCTGATCATGGGAGAAAATTGCTACGAATGGTGTCTGTCCTACATGACCGCCGTTTGCGGTCTGGGCGTCGTGGTCCCCGTGGACAAGGAGATCCCCGCCGAGGAATTCGCCAATATTGCCCGTCTGTCCGAGGCGGGACTGATCCTCTACTCAAGAAAATATGAAGGAAAGCTGGAACAGATCGATGCTTCTCTTCCCACCTTTTGCTTTGATGAGCTCCCCGTGCTGATCGAGGAGGGACACGAGCTGCTCTCCGAGGGAAAAAGCGATTTTGCACAGCGTTCCATCGAGGCAGATGCCCTCTGCTCTCTCATTTTCACCTCGGGAACCACGGGGGTCTCCAAGGGTGTGATGCTTTCCCAGAGAAATATCTGTCATACCATCAAGCAGCTTGCCCGCATGGTCCGCATCGATACCGATGACCGTGCGCTGTCGGTCCTCCCCCTGCATCACGTATACGAATGCACCTGCGGATTCCTCTATCCTCTGTTTTGCGGCGCGTCCGTGGCGTTTTCCCAAGGGGTTCGGTATATCATGAAGAACGTCAAGGAGGTTCACCCCACCAAAATTCTATGCGTACCTCTGCTGATCGAAACCATGTATCGGAAGATCTGGGCAAATATCCGTAAAAAAGGAATTGAGAAAAAGGTACGGACGGTGATCGCTCTGACCGATAAAATCCCCTCCTACTCTGCCCGCATGGCGGCAAAGAAGCGAGCGTTTGCCGAGATCCACCAATCCTTCGGCGGGAGGCTGGATCTTCTGGTTTCGGGAGGAGCCCCCATTGATCCCGAGATCATTCGCGGCATGCGCGCCTTTGGTCTGAACGTGATCCAGGGATACGGTCTGACCGAATCCGCGCCTCTGGCGGCGGTCAATCACGATTCCTATTTCAACGACCGTTCCGCAGGGCTGGTGCTTCCCGAGGGAGAACTGAAGATCCTTGATCCTGCCGAAGATGGAACGGGCGAGATCTGCTACCGCGGAGACAACGTGATGCTCGGCTATTACAACCGTCCCGATCTGACCGCCGAGGTCAAAAAAAACGGCTGGCTCCATACAGGGGATATCGGCTATCTGGACGAAAACGGATTTCTTATCATTACGGGACGGAAAAAGAACGTTCTCATCCGCGCCAACGGTAAAAACGTCTTTCCCGAGGAGCTGGAAGCTTATCTGTGCCGAAATCCCCTCGTCGGTGAAGCGGTAGTCCTGGGCATGAACAACGACAAGAGAGGCGAGCTTGACATTGTTGCCGTTATTCGTCCCGACACCGAATATGCAACCGAACTGCTGGGAGACGGTTATGATCCCGCCGTATTGGAGCAAAAGCTCCTTGCCACCGTTTCCGAGGTCAACGAGACGGTTCAGACCTACAAGCGCATCGACGTTGCGATCGTCACCGAAAAGGACTTCCCCAAGAATTCCTCCAAAAAGATCAAACGGTTTGAAGTACCCGACATGATCATGGAAGACTATCTGAAGCGGATCCAATAAAAAGAGGACGGAGAATTTACAAATTCTCCGTCCTCTTTTTTTCTCAAATCATTGACAAAAAACAATATCACACGGTTTTCCCTTTTTCTCGGCATATTTTATAACGGATCGCGTCCCTTTGGATTTCCCATCCCAAAACGCAATAATTTTATCCGCATAATCAACGATTTCTTGATTGCGCACAATGGGCGCGGCTCGACCGTATTTCTCATATTGCGGCAAAAACACCGTGATTTTTAATCCGTTTCTTTTCGCGTATTCCGAAGCACAGGAATCTATGCCCTTGGCTCCGCCCGATACAATCTCATCCCCACCCGAAACATACGCTCCGATATCATTCACCTCAACGCTTCTTGATCCGACGATTGCTATTTTCATAAAATACTCCTTTATAATTTTTAGTATACTTGTTTTAAGTATACATACAACATTATACCATAAAATAAACTTAAAATATACTTATATTAAGATTTCAGGAGAATTTTATGAGAAATAAAAACAACAAACATCTCGGAATAGAAATTGATCCCGATCTTCACTATAAGCTTCACTATATATCAAAGTATTACGGTCGTTCAGCAAACGGAGAAATTCTTTATTTAATACGGCAAGAAATCAAATCCTTTGAAGAGAAGGAAGGAAAAATCGATATTCCATCCGTTCCAAAAGCGGATTAAGCCATCAAAGCAAAAACGCGTCCGCGTCAAAATTGCCGCGGACGTGTTTGTTTATTCATTTTAAATCAATCCCCGCCTGCTTCATCGCTTGTCGCAGAGCGGAAACATCATAGTCGGCAAAACAAAAGCCTCGAATACCGCAGGAGGCGGCGCTTGCCACGTTGTCGGCATTATCGTCCACAAAATAGCATTCCTCCGCCTTTACATCAAACCGTTCCAGAGCAAGACGAAAGATCTCGGGATCGGGTTTGCTCCGCTTTTCGATGGCGGAGATCACGTATCCGTCCATCATCCGCAAGGACGGCACCAAATCCGCGTATTCGTAGAACCGAGCGCTGGTATTGGAAAGAAGATAGCAACGGTACCCCGCCCCCTTCAGCTCGGCGACCAGCTCCTCCATTCCCTCCACGGGTGTCATGCCCCGATACCAGCTTGCCATCAGGGCGCGGATCGCCGTCTCCTGCTTCGGAAGCTTCCGAATCCAGCCCTCTACCGCCGCCTCCTCGGGAATGAGTCCCCCGTCAATGGCGCACCAATCCCCCGAATCGAAGATCACTCGCAAAGCTTTTGCCAGATCGTCCGGGTCGGGAAAGAAGGGAGAAAAAATCCGCTGCGGCGTAAACTTCAACAGCACCTGCCCCATATCAAAGATCACGTTCTTGATTTCCGTCATTCGTTGCCCTCCGCCTTAAAATTTTCTTTATTTTACCATATTTTTTCAGAGAAATCAACACGCGCGATTGATTTTTCCCTTTATTTGTGATACAATATTATGCGAGAGACACATATACGGAGGTTCGTATGAAAATCGTACTGTTGGACACCGCCACCTGGGGAGAGGATATTGACATTTCCCCTCTGCTTGCCGTGGGAGAGATTACCGAATACAAACAAACCCGCCCGGAGCAGGTCATGGATCGGATCCGTGATGCCCACGCGGTGGTGCTGAATAAAGTCAATCTGAAGCAGTTCGATCTGACAAAGCTTCCGTCACTCCGCCTCATCTGTGTCAGCTCCACGGGCTATGACACGGTGGACACCGCCGTCTGTCAGCGCTTGGGAATTGCTCTTTACAACGTCCCCGCCTATTGCTCGGACAGTGTTGCGCAGATCACTCTGGCAATGGCGCTCACCCTTGTCACTCATCTCACCGAATACCGCGATTGCGTTCATTCGGGCAACTACACCGAGATCGGGATCGCCAACCGTCTCTCCCCCGTCTTTCACGAGCTTTCCTCTCTGACGTGGGGCGTGGTTGGGGGCGGATCCATCGGCTCCCGTGTTGCCGAGCTTGCTTCAGCCTTCGGTGCGCGTGTCCTTCTTTGCCGTCGCAAACCCGATGACCGTTACGAGCAGGCGGATATCGACGAGCTTTGCCGCCGCGCCGACATCATTTCTTTGCACGTTCCCCTCACCGACGAAACTCGGGGCATGATCAGCAGAAAACGGATCGCCACTATGAAGCAGGGCGCGATCCTCATCAACGTTGCACGTGGCGCCGTCACCGACGAGCAAGCCGTAGCAGATGCCATTCTGGACGGTTCCCTCGGCGGTCTGGGCTGTGACGTTTACTCTACAGAGCCCTTTGGTAAGGATCACCCCTTCTACGAGCTTCTGAAGCGCGACAACGTTTGCTTCACTCCTCATATGTCATGGGGCTCCATCGAAGCCCGCGCTCGCTGCATTGAAACCATAGCCAAGAATGTTCGAGCTTATGAGTCCGGAGACAGGACCAATCGAATCGTTTGATTTTTTAAAAAAGTCTCTTGTGAAAAAGAAAAATCTGTGGTATAATAACTTGTATTTTTGATCGAATCCACGAAAGGCAGGATAAATCATATGAGCATCAGAATCGGCATATACGGCTACGGGAATCTGGGCCGTGGCATTGAAAACGCCATTCGTCAAAATTCGGATATGGAGCTTGTGGCGGTATTTACCCGCCGCGATCCCGCGACTCTCACCATCGGGACGGAGGGTGTTCCCGTCGCGCATACGTCAGACGTGCTTTCCTTCACCGATCGGATCGACGTCATGATCCTTTGCGGAGGAAGCGCCACCGATCTGCCGGAGCAGACGCCTGCCCTCGCCAAGCATTTTTGTGTGGTAGACAGCTTTGATACCCATGCCAAGATCCCCGAGCATTTTGCGAACGTGGACCGCGCGGCAAGGGAAAGCGGTAAGGTTGCCATGATCTCGGTAGGCTGGGACCCCGGTATGTTTTCTCTGAACCGTCTGTACGCAGGTGCCATTCTCCCCGACGGAAAGGACTACACCTTCTGGGGAAAGGGCGTCAGTCAAGGTCACTCGGATGCCATTCGCCGCATTGAGGGCGTGCTGGACGCCAAGCAGTACACCATTCCCGTAGAGGAAGCATTGGAAGCAGTGCGGAGTGGCTCCTGTCCTGAGCTGACCACCAGACAAAAGCATCTTCGGGAGTGCTTTGTGGTTGCCGCCGAGGGCGCTGACAGAGAAAAAATTGAAAAAACGATCAAGGAAATGCCCAACTACTTTGCAGATTACGACACTACCGTACACTTTATTTCCGCCGAGGAGCTAAAGCGGGATCACAGCGGAATCCCACACGGTGGCTTTGTGATCCGCACGGGTAAAACGGGCGCCGCCCTCGAGCATAACCATGTGATCGAGTACAGCTTAAAATTGGATTCCAACCCCGAATTCACCGCTTCGGTGATCGTGGCATACGCCAGAGCCGTGGCGCGTCTGCGCAAGGAAGGAGCCGTGGGCTGCAAGACCGTCTTTGACGTGCCCCCCGCTTATCTCTCCCCAAAATCTCACGCAGAGCTGATTTCTTCTCTGCTCTAAGCAGATCCAAAAGAGAAGGACGAGGAATTCCTCGTCCTTCTCTTTT
>JAZNVA010000112.1:0-2149 GCA_045592565.1 Eubacteriales bacterium
GAGCGCACATGCTGTCCCAAGGCGAAAAATTGACCGAAAGAAAACGGTTGCTGGCGTTGCCTGAGCTGGAGCGTCCGCGCACCGTTCGATTGAAATTCAGAAAGGTGGGAAGTCTGCAGTATATTTCTCATCTGGATCTTCAAAGAACATTTAACCGTGTGATTACCCGCGCGTGTATTCCCGCTTGGTATACCAAGGGCTTTAATCCTCACGCGAAGCTGGTCTTTTCCACTCCCCTGAGTGTGGGTACGCAGAGTATCTATGAATTTCTGGATATTCGCATTGACCGCGAGATGGATTGTGGCGAGATCATGGAGCGGCTTAACAGAGAACTGACGGATGAGCTGTGTATTGAGCAGGCATATCTGCCCGAGAGTGATTTTTCCGAGATCGCATGGGCATCTTATGAGCTGGAAATTTATTCGAATGCCATGACAGAGGCGGACGTGGAGAACATTCGTAATACATTGTCCGTATCCCCTTTAATGCTGGTGAAAAAGACGAAGTCGGGAGAAAAGGAAATCGATATTATCCCGTTGATCCATTCGGCGGAGGTTTCCTATGATTCCGAACAGGAATGTGTAAAGATCCATACGGTATTGAGAGCGACCGTAGGGGAATATCTGAACCCCGAAATGCTGATCACAGCGCTGAAACAGAAGAACGGTATTCTGCAGGGAGATCCCACGCGGGAGTATTATTCGATCTTGAGAACATCGTTGATGCGGGAAGATTTTTCACCGTTTGTTTAACGGAGAAAGGACGGAGTGATGAGACGGTATACAATCGGCATAGATTTTGGCACGTTGTCGGGACGTGCAGTCCTTCTGGACGTGGATTCAGGTGAGATCGTCGCGTCATCTGTATATGCTTACCCTCACGCCGTGATGGACGAGCAACTGCCGAGCGGAGTTCCTCTGCCCCAGGGAGGCGCGTTGCAGCATCCCGAGGACTATATTCTTGCGCTGAAGGAGGCAATTCCCGAGTTGCTTTGTTGCGCGCAGGTCGATGCGGAGGCGGTCGTTGGCTTTGGCTTCGATTTTACAGCGTGTACGATTCTTCCCGTTGATGGGGAGCTTCGACCTCTTTGTATGCAGGAAAAGTATGAGAACGAGCCTCATGCATATGTCAAGCTTTGGAAGCATCATACGGCAATCAAGGAAGCCGAGGAGGCAACAAGGATTGCCGAGAGCCGCGGCGAACCGTGGTTGAAGCGGTACGGTGGAAAAATCTCCTCCGAGTGGATGGTTCCCAAGGTTTGGCAAGTGTTGAATGAGGCGCCCTCGGTTTATGAGGATACCGCGCACTTTATGACGGCGGCAGACTGGATCTCCTACCGACTGACAGGACGCGTGACTCAAAGCGCTCCCTTTGCGGGATATAAGGCTCTTTGGAACGAAGAAACGGGATTTCCTTCAGCAGAATATTATGAGGCGCTGGATCCGAGGCTGAAAACTTTTGTGGGAGAAAAGATCCCGCCTACAACCGATTCCATCAGGCAGTCCGTTGGTGTATTGAACGCGGAAGGTGCTGCATTGATTGGACTGTGCGAGGGGACTCCGATCGCCATGCCTGTTTTGGATGCCCATGCATCTATGCCTGCTACGGGGGTGACCGAAGAGGGGAATATGCTCTTGATCCTTGGCACATCGGGAGTTCAGTTGATTCACTCCAAGGAAAAAAGAGAAATTGCAGGAATCTGCGGTTTTATGAAGGACGGTGTGGTCCCCGGGTATTATACCTATGAGGCAGGACAGATCTGCTGTGGCGATCACTTTGATTGGTTTGTCAAGCGGTGTGTGCCCGTGGAATATCGAGAAGAAGCAAATGCATGCGGCATGAGCATTCACCGCTATCTTCGACAAAAGGCGCAAATGCTCTCTCCGGGTGAGAGTGGTCTTTTGGCATTGGATTGGTTTAACGGTAACCGAAGTGTTTTGGTGGATAGCGAACTGAGCGGCATGATTCTGGGACTGACACTGCAAACCAAGCCTGAAGAAATTTATCGCGCGTTGATCGAGGGTACCGCGTTCGGCGCCCGAGTGATATTTGAAACCTTTGCGCAGGCGGGAATTTGCCCTAAGCGCATTGTTGCGGCGGGAGGAATTGCGGAAAAGGACGAGATGATGATGCAGATCTATGCCGATGT
>JAZNVA010000113.1:0-2884 GCA_045592565.1 Eubacteriales bacterium
TTCAAAGAAAAAATGGTATACTATAGGTGTAAGATTTTCTGATTTCCGAGGTCTGTTATGAAGAAATTCCGTTTTGGCGTAAAAGGCATGAGCTGTGCCGCCTGTGTAGCTCACGTAGAGCACGCCGCCGCCAAGGTATGCGGCAGGGAAAACGTCTCGGTCAGTCTGCTGACCGCCTCTCTTTCCGTCCGTTGCGAGGACTCGGTTAGTGAGGACAAACTATATAAAGAATTGAAGCGTGTCCTTTCCTCCGCGGGTTACGGCTTGGAGAAGGAAAACACCGAAAGCTCGGTACGCGCCCAGCAGGATTTTCGACACGGATTGTACCGCCTGATCCTCTCTTGTGCTCTCACCCTCCTTTTGATGGTGATCGCCATGGGACACATGATCGGAATCCCTCTCCCCGCCCTCCTTACCGAAAACGGCGTCCTGTTCGGCGGGGTTCAGCTTCTGCTGACTCTTGCGGTGATCCTGTTGAATTTCCGCTTTTTCCGAAACGGCTTTTTTGCTCTTTTTCACGGCTCTCCCAACATGGATTCTCTCATAGCCATCGGCTCCTGCGCATCCTTTCTGTACGGTGTGGCGGCAGTGATCCTGATGGGTGTGGGGCAAGCCACGGCAAACCATGAGCTGACGCATCGCTATTTGCACAATCTTTATTTCGAATCCGCCGCTATGATCCTGACGCTGGTCTCTCTGGGAAAGACCTTGGAGGGACGGGCAAAGTCGGGGGCGGCGCGCGCCATCGGCGAGCTTTCCTCCATGATGCCCGACACGGCGCAGGTGGAGCGAAACGGCTCCGTATCGGAGATCCCCCTATCCCGGCTTACGGTAGGAGATACCATTCTCGTCCGCGAGGGGGAGATCATTCCCGCCGACGGCGAGGTTTTGGACGGGGTGGGCTCGGTGGACGAATCCGCCATCAGCGGAGAGAGCATTCCCGTGGAAAAGGGACAGGGTGACAAGGTCACCGCCGCTTGTACCCTGCAAGGCGGTTATTTGCGGATCCGCGCTTTGCGGGTGGGAGAAAACACCACCCTTTCCCGCATGATCGGTCTGCTGGAGGACGCGGCGGCTTCCAAAGCCCCCATTGCCCGTCTTGCTGACCGCGTCAGCGGCGTTTTTGTGCCTATAGTCATGGGCATTTCCGCCCTGACCTTTCTTCTCTGGCTGCTTCTTGCCCGCGATTTTTCCCGCGCGCTGGAATCGGCGATCTCGGTTCTGGTGATCTCCTGTCCTTGCGCTCTGGGACTTGCTACCCCCGTGGCGATCACGGTAGGGATCTCCCGCGGCGCCTCCCGCGGGATCCTCATCAAAAGCTCCGAGGCGCTGGAGCGGCTTCATTCGGTCGATTATCTGCTCACCGACAAAACGGGAACTCTCACGGAGGGATCCCCTTCTGTGACCGATCTGTTGCCTTGGGGCGTCTGCGAAAATGAGCTTCTTCTTGCCGCCTATGGAGTTGAGGCTCTCTCGATCCATCCGCTGGCGCTGGCGATCTGTGGCGAGGCGGAACAAAGAGGCTTGTCCTGCCCCGCCTCTCTTGATCCTCTCTCCGTTATCGGCGCGGGACTTGGCGCCTCGGTGGACGGGGCGCGCTGTCTTGTGGGAAAGCCCGAATTTTTACAAAATGGCGGGATCGAGATTCCAAACACCGCTCTGACGGAGGCGGAGACGCTTCAGTCAGAGGGAAAGACCGTGGTCTTCGTTTCCCGTGACAACGCGTATCTCGGCATGATCGCCGTATCCGACAAGCTCCGCCCCCACAGCAAGGACGCTCTTGCCGCGCTGAAGTCTCTTGGGATCACCCCCATCATGCTCACGGGTGATAACGAACGGACCGCAGCTGCCATCGCCGCCACCTGTGAGATCGATTATTTTGCCCGTCTTCTTCCCGAGGACAAGGAAAAAAAGGTTCGTTCTCTTTCCGAGAACGCGTCCTGCGCTATGGTTGGAGACGGGATCAACGACGCGCCTGCCTTAGCGTCGGCGGACGTGGGGATCGCCATCGGGGCGGGAACCGAGGTCGCCATTGACTGCGCGCAGGTAGTCCTTGCAAAAAATTCTCTTGCCGACGCGGTCGCCGCCGTACATCTCTCCCGCGCTACCGTTCGGTGTATCCGTCAGAATCTGTTCTGGGCTCTTCTTTATAACTCCATTTGTATTCCCGTAGCGGCAGGCGCGCTGTATCCCGCCTTCGGTATCGTTCTGTCCCCCATGATCGCCTCGGCGGCAATGAGTGTTTCCTCTCTGTTCGTGGTGTTCAATTCCCTGCGTCTGCGCCGCGTGCGACTTTTTGGGGATCCGATAAAAAAGAAAGTCAAAAGGGCAAAGAAGCCCGACAAAAATAAAAAAACAAGAAAGGAATCCGATCTGATGTTTGGAAAGACAAAAACCGTGTCCTTCTCGGTAGAAGGCATGATGTGTAAGAACTGCAAGGCGCACGTAGAAAACGCGCTGAAGGGAGTAAAGGGTGTTCGCACCGCCGTTGCCGATCTGGAAACCAAAACGGTCACCGTCACCGTGTCCGAAAAGGTTACCGAGGCTACGCTGAAGGACGCCGTCACCGCCGCGGGATACAAGACGCTGTAAGTGTTACGTTAAAAAAGAAAACAAAAAAGAGCTTATGATTCACGTTTTTTCGTTATCATAAGCGCTTTTTTTAATCCTGCTACGGAGCATTGCAGGGCTGCTCTCTTTTTTAAATAAAAAGCGATCGGAGTTTGCTCCGTGATCCGCCGTCATACGCAAGCCGAAGGTTTGTGACGACTTCGCAACGCGAAGTCTGTCATCCTGAGCCGAGTTCTACGCGGGGGGAACGGTACACAAAAAATGGAAGGATCTGTCTGCGGAGCAGACTTATCTGGCAACGTCAGAGGGACTT
>JAZNVA010000114.1:0-14617 GCA_045592565.1 Eubacteriales bacterium
GCTACGTCCGACTTGGCCACAAGAATGCGGCAAGGCTTGCCCGCCAAGCGGTCGGCTACCACAAATGCGGCATTTGCCTTTTCGGGAATATTGAAATTGGTGATCAATGCAATTTTCTTCACAGTATATACAACCTTTCCGTCTGCTCAGAGCGCGGTCAGACGACGTAAGGTCTTGTCGTCAATCCTCGGCACCAAGCAGGTACGTTTGATAAAATATGCAAGATATTCCTTGTTTCCGTCTCCGCCCTCAATGGGGGAACGGATCAGTCCCACACAGTCCAGCCCTTGAGACAGAGCGCATTCCAGCACCCGCTTCACCGCAAGGTAGCGATACGCGCCGCTGTGGACCACGCCTCCCTTCCCCAGCGCCGATTTTCCCGCCTCAAACTGGGGCTTGATCAGACTGACGAATTCGCCGCCGTCCTTCAACACCGACACGATATTGTGGATCAGATAGGTCTGAGAAATAAACGATACGTCGGCAACGGCAAGATCACACGGACCGTCGGTTACCGAAAGATCCATCATTCTCGCATTGAATTGCTCTACACACACCACACGGGAATTGGATCGGATCGACTCGTGAAGCTGCCCCACGCCCGAATCCACAGCAATGACACGCGCCGCGCCCCGCTTCAGCAGGCAATCGGTAAAACCTCCCGTAGATGCCCCCACGTCCACCGCCTTTTTTTGATTGACGTTGATCCGAAAAGCATCCAGCGCAGCCTCCAGCTTCATGCCGCCTCGGCTCACGTATTTGAACACCTGCTCAATCTCTACTTTGTGAGGGATCTCCTCATTGATCAGAGCAGAGGCCTTTTTCACCGTTTCTCCATCGATCCTCACAGCCCCCGCATCGATCAGATCCTGCGCCTTTTTTCGGCTGGGGGTATGCCCCATGGATACCAGATATACGTCGGCTCTCATAATACTCCCACGATCAGCCCGTACAGCAACGCGACCGCAATGCCGACCACAGCGCCGACCAGCACCTGAAAGGGCGTATGTCCCACCAGCTCCTTCAAGCCGGTGTTGACATCATCGGGATTCCCCGAAAACAGCTCCTTGACGATCCGATTGATAATGGTTGCCTGCTTTCCTGTCTCCAGTCGAACGCCAAAGGCGTCGTTCATAACGATTACAGACAGGACCGCCGCTATGGCAAAGGATGGGGATGCAAAGCCCTCCTGAATCGCCAAGGATGTGGTCAGTGCCAAAACCGTTGCGCTGTGGGAGCTGGGCATTCCGCCGTTGGTAAACATATATTTGATGTGAAATTTTCTGGTACTGAGGGTTCCGCTAAAGATTTTCAGCACCTGTGCGATGCACCAGCCTAAGATCGCGCTGATCAGCACGTAATTTCCAAAGAAATCCTTAAGATATCTCACGTTTTTCCCTTCCGTTTCTCCATCAATAGGTTCTATTTAACAAATAATCCGCCAGATCCGCCAACGTATCTCTGCACGTCCAATCCTTGATGGCGATCTTCGCGTTCTCGGTCAGGTTTTCCGCGTATGCCCTCGCGCCTGCCACATCGTAATAGGTCAAGAAGGTGGTTTTATGGCGATTCAAGTCGGCTCCTACCGTTTTCCCAAGCTCTGCTTCGTTTCCGCAGGCATCCAGCACATCGTCGATCACCTGAAAGGCAAGACCGATCCCCCGCGCATACTCTGCCGCCGCCTCTGATTCGGGTGTTTTCGGCGCAAATCCCGCCGCCAGCGCCCCAAGTCTTGCGGCGCACTCGATCAGGGCACCCGTTTTCTTGGTGTGCAGTCGCACCAGCGTCTCAAAGGGAAGCTGCTTGGTCTCTCCTGCCAGATCCATGATCTGACCGCCGATCATTCCCTGCTCTCCCGCGGCATCCGCCATCAAGCGGACTGCCTCGGCACGGGTAAGGTCATCGGCACAAGGATTGGCGGACGCGACCAAAAACGCTTTGGTCAGCAACGCGTCTCCCGCCAAAAGAGCATTGGCATATCCGAACACCTTGTGGTTGGTAGGCTTTCCTCTGCGCATATCGTCATCATCCATACAGGGAAGATCGTCATGGATCAAGGAATAGGTATGGATCATCTCCAACGCGCAGGCAAAGGGCATGGAGACCTCCTCCCTGCCGCCCAGCGCACAGCAGATCTCGTTGACAAGGAAAGGACGAATCCGCTTTCCTCCCCCCAACAACGAATATTCCTCCGCGTCAAACAGGATCTGCAGATCGGTATCCGCACCGCAACCGTAGCATGCAAGGGCGCACTCCGTCCGTTCCGCGTTTTCCTGTATTCTTGCGCGAAGCGTTTCCATTCTCTGTTCCATTTTATTCTCCTTTGTCCTCACGGACGCTCATTTCCGTCTCAACAATCTCTCCGTCTGAATTAAGTCTGAGCATACGAACGGTTCTGTCCGCCTCACTCAGGCGCTCACGACAGACCCGTACCAATCCAACGCCCTCCTCATACAGAGCAAGCGCGCGCTCCAGATCGGTCTGCTCGCTATCCAACGCCGCAACCACCTCGTCCAGACGTGCCATTGCCTCCTCCAGCTTCATGGAAGCGGGAGCGGAATTTTCGTTTTTTGTTGTTTTATTTGCCATGACATTCTCCTCGCATTTCTTTTTGAATGGCTTGAATCTGCGCCTCTGCCCATCCGTCGGACAGCAGCAGCTGCACTCGATCTCCCTCCGACAGCTGATCGACCGAGGACAAAATGCTTTCCTCTCTGTCCATCACCACGCTGTATCCCCGTTGCAGAACTGCCAAGGGGTTGAGGGCGTTCATTCTCTGGATCGCCGCCTGCAGACGGGCAACCCGTTGCTCGGTCAGGCGATCAATCAAGCGATCTATTGTCTCTTTCCGATGCTCGATCCTCTGCCCGATCCTCTCCAGCTTTGCTTCGGGAGAACGCAGGGCAAGCGCCTGACTCCGCTGGAGCAGGCGGCTATGCTTTTCCGCCAAGATCGTTTCGACCCGACCTTCCATATGCCGATCCCCGTCCATGATCCGACGCATCAGAGCCTCTCTGTCGGGAACAGCCAGCTCTGCGGCGGCGGATGGAGTGGGAGCGCGGCAATCCGCCGCGAAATCACACAGGGTAAAATCGATCTCGTGTCCGACGGCTGAGATCACGGGGATCTCCGACGCCGCCACGGCGCGAACCAAATTCTCGTCATTGAATGCCCACAGATCCTCAGCAGAACCTCCACCCCGTCCGAGAATGATCACGTCACAGCAACGGTCGGCATTCATGAGCGCCAGTCCCGCACAAAGAGAGGCGGGCGCATCGGGTCCCTGCACGAGGGACGGATAAAGCAGGATCTTTGCCTGCGGGAACCGTCGTCCCGTAATATTCAGAATATCCTGAATCGCCGCGCCCGTAGGTGCGGTGATCACACCGACACAGGCAGGAAATTTCGGCAGTGGCTTTTTTCGTTCGGGGGCAAAAAGTCCTTCCGCCTCCAGTTTTTTCTTCAAGCGCTCATAGGCGAGGGAAAGCGCACCCACGCCATCGGGCAACATGGTACGGGCATAGAGCTGATACCGTCCGCTCTTTTCATACACGTCGATATTGCCATATACGATCACCCGCATTCCATCCGAAGGGCGGAATTGCAGACGACCGGCGTCTCCACGAAACATAACGGCGGCGATCTCCGAGCCCTCATCCTTTAGGGTAAAGTACAGATGTCCGCTGGAATGCGCCTTAAAATTAGAGATCTCTCCCCGTACAGTCACTGCGGATAAGATCTCGTCCTGCCCGAACAGTGCCTTGATATACCGATTTACCTCGGTAACGGTAAGGGCAGGCGTTTGTTGTATTTGATTCACGGTTCTCACGTCTCCCCTTTCGATATTTTTCCTTACAAAAGAATCGATTTCCGACAAAGCAGGGCAATTCCCGCCGCGTTGTCGGCAGAAAATTCAGGCTCCGCAAAGAATGCGTCAAAGCGCGCTGACAGACGCGTTCTCATCCAACGGTTGGACATCACGCCCCCCGCGAAAACAAAAGGACGCTTACCGTAGATCTCCTCCAGCCATTCTCCCATGGCAAGGAGCGTTCGGCAAACAAAGTCGAAAACAAATGCCGCCACGGCTTCTCGGCACTCGGTTTCCTTCCATATCTTGAGGGCAATATTTTCCGCCCCTGACAGACTGCACCGTCCATTCCGCACACAAACGGGATGCTTGTGTATTTTTCCTTGATAGGAAGCAGCCAAGGTTTCCATCTCTTTGCCGCAGGGAAAGGACAATCCCATCGCCACGCCAACCCGATCGATCAGCTGTCCCGCGTTAAGATCATCGGTCTCTCCCGCGAGAGTCAGAGAAAAATCGATGCCGCGGGGCTCTGCCACCAACGCTTCGGTGGTCCCGCCCGACACATGGAAAGCAAAATGCGGAGTAGCGCAAAGCCGTTCCTCTTCTCCGCAGGAATGCAACGCCGCCATCACGTGTCCGTTTTGGTGAGAAAATTCCTTGACGGGAATTCCGACAGCCGCACCAAAGGCGTATGCCGCGGATCTTCCAGCCAAAAAGCATGGCATGTACGAGTTTTCCGCATCTCTGGGACGGACGGAAACGCCAACTGCCACAGGATGAAGCTGTTTTCTTTCCAACACGTCTCTTACCTGCTCCACCAGCTCGGGCAGATTTCTGGTATGCTCAAACACCGCGTCCGACTGTCTCAGCCCTCTCGCCCCCTCCCGTACGGGAAGCGGCTTTTTCAGGTTTGCAACGATCTCCCCGTCTTTGGCGCAAATCGCGATAGACGTGGTGTAATTGCTGGTATCAAAGCCAACGAAGCAATCGGTCATGTCAGCCTTCCTGACCGTCCGTACCCTCGTCCGTCTTGCCCTCCAGCTCGTTTTTCACCGAGTTGAGAACACCGTTGACAAAGGCGCGCGCCTTAGGGTCGTCATAGATCTTCGTCAGCTCCACTGCCTCGTTGATCGTCACGCTGAATGGGATCTGCTCCTCGTAAATCATCTCGTATACGCCAAGGCGCAGAACCGAACGGGACATTTTAGACATACGTTGGGTTTTCCAACCGTGAGCGTGTCTTCCGATCCACTCGTCGATCAGCTCCTTTTTTTCCGAAATGGTATAATACGCGTTCTTAATATACACATCCTCGGGAATCAGTCTCTCCTCCGACGAGGATGCATAGATCGCCACATAATCCTCATCGGTTCGGAACTCACTCTCAAAAAGCAATCCAAGCAGATATTCTCTTGCTTCCCGTCGTTTTAATGTACTCATTTTCTTCTTCGGCAGCGATGTAAATAAAGATTCGCTTTGCCGTCCTTTCCCTTAAAAATCTTGTGTTAGGGTATAATTTACCATTGTATATATTATAAATCCGTTTCCTTCGATTGTCAAGGCAAGAATGAATATTTTTATAATTATTCATTCTTTTTTCAACCTTTATGCAAAAAATCGGACGGCAGCTGCCGTCCGATCGGTAAATTTGGTTGGATGATATGTACGATCCGTCTTTTCCGCTTAATCGAAATTGATTCGCTCCTCTTCCACAACCAGAGGTCTCTTCATCATGCGGGTGTTCATTCCCATGATGTACTCTCCCGCAAAGCCAATGAAAAAGAGCTGAAGTCCGCCCACAAACAGGATCGTCAGCAAAATTGCCGCCGTTCCCGTCTGGAAAAAGTCACTGTTGATCAACTTCAGGATCAAGCATACGATTGCCGCGCAAAAGCTTCCGCCGCTCATCATCACGCCAAGGAAGGATGCAAGACGCATACCGATCTTGGTATAAGAAGTAAAGGACAGCATCGCCGCATCGTACAGCGTAAAGAAATTGTTGCTGGTCTTTCCCGCTCTGCGCTTTGCCTGCTCATATTCCACTCTCTTGATCTTAGGACCAAGCTCTGCAACGATACCGCGCAGGAAGGGGGTGGAATCATCCAGATTTCTCAGCACCTCCACAAAGCTCTTGTCGTACAGACCAAAGCCCGTGAAATGCTCGATCTGCTCCACCTTGGAAAGCTTGCGGATCAGCTTATAGTAAATGCTCCGCAGGAAATACATCAGCTTGTTTTCCTTGCTGGAGGTCTTGATCCCGATGACGACCTTATAGCCGTTCTCCCATTCCTCCAAGAATTTGGGGATCATATCGAGGGGATCCTGAAAGTCACAGCATACGCAGATGGTACAATCTCCCGTGGTCTGACAAATGCCATGATAGGGAGAGTTGAACTGACCGAAGTTCTTGGAATTGAAGATGGCGCGGATCTTCGGATTCTCCGCACAGATCTGTCTCAACAAAGGACGGGTATTGTCCTGTGAGCAGTTATCGATAAACAGGATCTCATAGTCGTACTGAGGGAGCTTTTCCATCTCCTCCACCAGAGCTTGACTCATGGGAACGACGTTTTCCTCCTCGTTGTAGCAAGGAACCATAATACTTACTTTTTTCATCACTTGCACTCCATTCTCTCAATCAATTATTTTGCGGACTTCGCCCACGCGGCGGTCTTTCTTATGCCCTCCTCAAAGGAGACGGTGGGACAAAAGCCCGTGTCAGCCTGAAGCTCACCGATATCGGCGCACAGATACATGACCTGCCCCTTGGCGTAAGGAACCTGTCCAAGTCCCAGCTCCGCCTCGGGCGCAATCGCGTCGCGGATCGCGGAAATATACTCCCGCAAAGCGCGGGGCTCTCCCCCGCCGAGGCAATAGGTCTTGCCCCCCACACCCTTCTCGGCAAGAGCGACAAACGCCTTTGCCGCATCTCCGCTATACAGATAATCCCAGATCTGCTCACCCGCCGTAAAGGAGGTGGGCTCACCCGCCATCAGCTTTCTCACGGTAGACATGACCATGGAGGTCTCGGTATCGTATGGACCGTAAACACTCAGGATCCTCGCCCAGATATGGCGGATCCCCTTTGCCTCACACATCACGCGGCTCATCTGTCCCGCACACAGCTTTGCGATCCCGTATCCGTTCTCGGGAAAAGCGGGGGTCTTTGCCGAAAGCTTCCCCTCCACTCTGCCGTATTCTGCCTGAGAGCCCGCTCCGATAAAGGTATGACATCCCAATCGCTCCGCCAGCTCCACGGCATCCAACGCATATCGCACGTTTTGATTTTGCAGGAACATATCGTTCCGCGCCGCTCCCGTAGTTCCCTCCCACGCAAAATGGAAGAACACGTCGTACCTGTCTCCTTCGGGCAGAGAAAACTCCTTCATATCCGCCAAGGAACAATTGACCTTGCGAACCAGAGGATGATCGGGGATCCTCGCGCTTCTTTTTGAATCGGCGCGGCAAAGCACTAACACGGGGATCTCGCAAGCGATCAGCTCCCCGATCAACGCCATGCCGATGGAGCCCGTCGCACCCGTTATAACAGCCTTCATCATCTACCTCCTACGTGAAAAACACGCTGACATACAGAATCAGCGGCAGAAATTCCGACGCTGATTCCAGTTTATTATCTAATTTTTTATCGCTCGATCCACGCGCTCTTATCGATGAACGCATTGATCTGACGATCCATGCAAGCGGCAAGATCCTCGCCATCCCGCATACACTTTGCCCATTCTACCGTCTTTTCGATAGCGTCGGTCAGGTTCCAGACAGGCTGCCATTCGAACACGGTCTTAAGCTGAGAGCAATCCAGCTTCAGGAAGTTTGCCTCGTGAGGTCCACCGTCGTAACGGTTGATCCACTTCATCTCCTCGCCCCAAGTGCGGCAGAACAGATCCACCAGCGCGCCGGTACGGAAGCAATCGCACTCGTCGGGACCTACGTTATAGTAGCCCGCAAAGGCTCCGTCCTCATACTGCTTCTGCGCGATCATCAGATATGCAAATACAGGCTCCAGCACGTGCTGGTAAGGACGGGTGGAGTGGGGGTTACGAACGATAATATCCCTCTTATCAAAGGCTGCACGGATACAATCGGGGATAATGCGATCGTTGGCGAAATCGCCGCCGCCGATGACGTTACCCGCGCGGGCAGTGGAGATTGCTACGGCACCGTCCGCGAAGAAGGAATCCTTGTAGCTGTGGGTTACAAGCTCCGAACAGGATTTACTGTTGGAATAAGGATCAAAGCCGTCCAGCGGCTCGTTTTCACGGTATCCCCATGCCCACTCGTTGTTTTTATACACCTTATCGGTGGTTACGTTGAGGAAGGACTTCACCGACGTAGACAAACGGATGCACTCCAGAATATTCACGGTGCCCATTACGTTGGTCTCGTAGGTATAGCGGGGATCCTTGTAGCTGTCACGCACGATCGGTTGCGCCGCCAGATGCAAAACGATCTCGGGCTGCGCTTCATCGAAGCAAGCCTTCAGTGCATCGAAATCACGGATATCGCCGATCACGGAGGTCATTCCCTCCGAAAGATCTGCCAGTGCGAACAGAGCGGGATCCGTGGGGGGCTCCAGAGAGTATCCCGTCACGATCGCGCCCGCGTTCTTCAGCACACGGCACATCCAAGAGCCCTTAAAGCCGGTATGTCCGGTCAACAGAACTCGTTTTCCCTTATAAAAGCTTAAATTCAACATCAATCTTCCCAATTCTTCCAGGGAGCTTCTCCGCTCTCCCAGATCTTTTCCAAGGTATCACGGTCCTTCTGCATATCCATGCACTGCCAGAAGCCGTCGTGGTGGAAGCCCATGAGCTGTCCATCCTTTGCGAGCTGCTCCAGAGGAGACTTCTCAAACACGGTGGAATCTCCCTCGATGTAATCAAGAACCTTGGGATCCAGCACCATAAATCCTCCGTTGATCGGGTTTCCGTCGGAATCCTTCTTCTCGCGGAAGGAGGTAATGGTACCGCTGTCCTTTGCCATCTTAATCACGCCGAAACGCTGTCCCGCGTTGACCACAGTCAGAGTTGCCAGCTTTCCGTGAGACTTGTGGAACTCAACCAGCTCCTCAATGTTTACGTCGGACAGACCGTCGCCGTAGGTCATCAGGAATGGCTCGTTGGGGTTCAGATACTTCTTTACTCTCTTCAGACGTCCGCCCGTCATCGTATTCAGACCGGTGTCTGCAATGGTAATCTTCCACTTCTCGGTGTGAGTCTTGTGAACCTTCATCCGATCGGTGCTGTTGGTAAAGTCAAAGGTCACGTCGGAGGTACGCAGGAAATAATCATTGAAAAAGTCCTTGATCACGTGCTGCTTATATCCGCAGCAGATCACGAACTCATTAAATCCGTGCGCAGAATAGTTCTTCATAATGTGCCACAAGATCGGCATACCTCCGATTTCGATCATCGGCTTCGGCTTCAGGTGGGACTCCTCGGAAATTCTGGTTCCGAAGCCTCCCGCTAAAATTACGACTTGCATAAAAAATTCCTTTCTTACGTCATGATTTTTCTGCGAAATTTAGGATCGTTTTTTGCAAAAAACGATCAACTTTTTATGAAATCCGTCGTTATTATACCATATTGGTCTCAATTCGTCAATAGGTTATTCAAATTTATTTAAAATTCTCTGCATTTACAGTCTCTTGCGATTCACGGTTCAGCAGACCTTCCAGAGACGATGGCGTGTGCAGTTGCTTGTCAAAAACCACGTCTCCGCTCCTCAGTCGTCGCTCTCCCGCCGTCTCCTGCCGAAGGATCGCGGAATAGGACGGATAAACAAGCAAAACTCTTGTAAGCTTGCGGGAATCCTTGGCAGACAGGGAAAGCTTCGTTCGGGGGACCACCCTTGCTCTTCCCTCCGATCTCGCAGCCTTCGCATCCCGCCGCACGTCCAGAAGGATGGGCGCATATCGTCTTTCAAATATCCGAAGATTCCTCGTAATAACCAGAGCGCTGTCCCGTCGGTAAGCCGACCATAGCTTCACGGCAAACACCTGCTCCTTATTTTCAATCAGAAAATCATATTTTTGTCCCCGATTGCGAACGAAAAGAAGCGTTCCTCGCAAAGGGCGAAGCCGATATCCATGGGCGCGACAGGTCTGCCCGAGACGTCGCAGCATACGGTATCTCAGAATTGCCGACCACCAATAGGGGTATCCGAGCGCAGCAAGAAATAACAGGATCACAACAATCGCCAACGTAGTCTATCGCCTCCTCAAAAAATATGCTACGGGGAAAAATACATTCTCCGTAGCTATTATATCATATTTTCTTTCATTTGTAAACGGCGTTTTTTTGCAAAAAAGGAATTTAACCCCGTTTTTGTTTAAAAAACTTCACATTTTCATCATTTTTTATTCACAATAAAAGCGGCTCGATCCAGCCCACGTAATATTGCTCCTGAAACCGAATCGCCTCCGCCATTTCCTCCGCCGTAAAGATCACACCCTTCGGCGCCATGATCAGCTTATCCTCCACGTCGTTCTCTCGATGAGCGATCCCGACGATCCGCCCCGTATAGGTCTGAACAGGCTCACTTACCCCCAGAAGATAGACATCCAGCTCCTCTCCGTCTCCGCCGATCACGTCGGGAATATATCCGTAATTGATGGGATAGATCAACGTATAGGCTTCCTTTTTATGTACGTATCCGATCGGGCGATCGATACCGATGGTCACCATCTGCCCAAGGTACCCTCTCACCTGCGCCTTTCTTTCCTCATACGTCATAGCATTCTCCGTCACAATAATACTTGATGATCTTCAGTGCCTTTTCATTTATCTCGAAAACCAGAACTCTTCCGTTCCATACCGCAAGATAAGCTTCCTCAGGCTCCTCAGTCCTGATAGCAAACAGGACCTCATACGCGGGATCCGCCTGATAGATCTTCAGTGTCTCGGGCGTATATTTTGTCAGAAGGCGAAGCTCCTTCAGGCGCGCCTCGTACAGGACCTTGGGGTTCTTGCCGTCAAACAAGCGCGTGACGGTCAAGCCACCTCCCAGAAAGCTCAGCTTGACCTCCTCCTTGCTCCAACGCCAACTCAGGTAGATCAGGATCCAGACAGACAGAGGGATAAAACACAGCAGAGGTAAGATCAGCTTGATCATCACTCCCGCTATAAAAATCCCCACCACCCAGATCACGTAGGCAAGGATCAAAAGGAAGCGACGGCGGGAACGAACCTTTCCTTCCTTTGCGATCACATATTCAAACGCGACTCCGTTGGAGCCAAAGCCTTCGCTGTTCATTGTTTTCTCCTCCGCCGGGGAAATTCCCTTGATCTCACATGAAATTATACCATCTGTCTTGTTTTTTGTCAAGACATTCTCTTGTAATGTCAACGATTTCATGGTATAATGTATGAAAACAACAAGCTTTTTGGAGGAACCGTCATGAATTCTTACACCAACGTGGATAAAAATTTGGTCGTCAACCGAACCATCGGCGATGCGGATGTGATCTGGTACGATGTACGAAAAGCCCCCTTTTCGTTGCATGGCTTATACGATCCCATCACTGAGCCCATCTTCCGCCGTCTTCCCAAGTCGGTAGGCGACGCCACCAGCAAGGGCGTGAGCCTGCTTTGTGAAATGTCTGCCGGGGGGCGGGTGCGGTTTTCCACCGATTCCCCCTACATTGCCATTCGCGCGCGGTTTCGTGCGGTAGACCGTCATCCCGTGGTCGCCATGATTGCCGGCAATGGCTTTGACCTGTACACCGACGGAGAATTCGGAAGCCGCTATCTTGGTGCATACCGCATGCCATATGACATGGAAGATTCCTACGAACAGATTCTCCATTTTCCCACCTCCACGTATCGCTCCTATACCATCAATTTTCCCCTTCGTGCGGTGGTAGAGTCGCTGGAAATCGGTCTGAAGCCCGGCGCGGCTCTCTCGTCGGCACGTCCCTATCGGGATCTGGACCCCATTGTGGTTTACGGCTCCTCCATCGTTCACGGAGTCGCCGCCAGCCGTCCCGGCAATGCCTATCCCGCCATTCTCTCCCGCTCCTTCAACATGGACGTGATCAATCTTGGATTTTCGGGAAAAGCAAAAGGGGAGCCCGTGCTGGCGGAATGGATGGCAAAGCTCCCCATGAGCGTATTTGTTTGCGACTTCGACCATAACACCCACAACGCCCAGGAGCTGGAAGCGGCTCACTATCCCCTATACGAGATCATTCGTAAGCAGAACCCCACCGTTCCCTATATCATGATCACCCGTCCCAATTTCAGTACCTGTCAAGAGCTCAAGGAGAATATTCTTCAGCGCAGAGAGGTGGTCATGCGCTCTTATCTGCGAGCAAGAGAGGCGGGCGACCGTAACGTCTACTTCATCGACGGCATGAGCTTTTTCGTGGAACCCCACGCCTACGAGTTCACGACCGACACCGTGCACCCAAACGACGCGGGCTTTATCCGCATGGCGGACAGCATCGGCACGGTAATCCGTTATATTTTAGAAACGGAACAATAAGCGTCCTTCTATGACTTAACGGACTGCCCGGCAGTCCGTTTTCTTTATTTGCCAAGCCACCGATCGGTCTCCTCCTTTACCTCCCTGTGCATCAAACAAAGCACGGTGACATTGATCAGCGTCATGGCGCCGATGGCAAAATCCGCGCACTGCCAGATCAGCTCCGAGGATGCAAAGGCGCCTCCGAAAACGGAGCTTGCGTACATCAGGACAAATCCCTTTCGGGCAATTGGCTTCTCAGACAGATACGAGGCACTCTCTATTCCGTAATGCGCCCAGCAGATCACCGTAGCAAAGCCGAAAAACAGCACCGCGAGCCCCATAAAGATCGCCGCCGATCTTCCCAGCACAGAGGAATATGCCGTGATGGTCATCATCATAAACTCACCGTCTCTTGCCACCACGTCCTGCCAACTGACGATCACAACAAGAGCGGTCACCGTACAGAGCAAAATTGTATCGGTAAAGACTTCAAAGATACCAAATACCCCCTGTCGGGCAGGAATTTGACAATCGGACACGGCATGCGCCGCGGGGGCGGTACCGCATCCCGCTTCATTGGAAAGAAGCCCTCGCATGGTTCCGAACCGAACCCCAGCCGACAGCAAAAAGCCTCCCACGCCGCCGATCGCCGCGTCCGAGGTAAAGGCATGGGAAAGGATCGTGGTAAAGGCTGTGGGCAACCGATCGGCGCGAAGAATCAACACCGCGCAGGACAACACCAGATATCCTAACGTCATAAGAGGGACCAACCGCTCAGTCAGCGCGATCATGCCTCCCGTTCCCTTTCGGATCACAAGCCAACAGGCAAGCGTCAATATTCCCCCCGTTACGAGAGGCGATATGGAAAAAACACCCTCCATGGCATCTGTTATCGCACTCACCTGCACCACACTCCCCATGGTAACGGCATTCAGCATACAAAGGATCGCAAAAAGCGCCGCAATTCCCGTCCCAAGTCCCCTGGCTCCCAAACGAAAAAAGCAATCCCGAATATAATACATTGCCGCGCCATGTGGCTTCCCCGCCCCGTCAAATCGACGGTGGCGCATGGCGAGGACGATCTCAGCATATTTGAGAAGCATGGCGCACAGCGCGCTGATCCACATCCAGAACACCGCTCCGAAGCCTCCCATGGAAATGGCGGCAGATACACCCACGATATTTCCCACCCCAAGGGTTCCCGCCAAAGAAAGCGTCAATGCCCGAAAGGGTGACACCCTTCCCGTCTGACGCCGTTCCACCAACGCGCAAGCCGTTTTGATGGGATGGAACAAATAAAACCACCGCAACCGAAATCCAAAAAATATTCCCGCGCAGATCAGCAAAACAGGTACCGCCGTTCCAAATATATACCGATTGATCCATTCCATAAAGCCCCTCCTTCCCCCTCATAACAGTCCCCGCGTCTTACGGATTTTTCCTGCCAAAAAAGTAAATGTGAATGAATTGTTAAATCTTGTAAAACCCCTTGATTTTTCCTGAAAATGGTGTATAATATGCTTATGTGTTAGCACTCAGACAAAAAGAGTGCTAACATCCGACATCATGATCTAACTAATACTTATTATAAGGAGGAACAAAACATGACAATCAAACCGTTGGCTGACAGAGTTGTCGTAAAGCTTCTGGAGGCAGAGGAAAAGACTACGAGCGGTATCATTCTCACCGCGTCCGCGCAGGAGAAACCCCAGATCGCTCAGGTCGTTGCAGTAGGTCCCGGAGGAATGGTTGACGGCAAGGAAATCGCAATGACCGTAAAGGTAGGTGACAAGGTGATCACCTCCAAGTACTCGGGCACCGAGGTCAAGGCAGACGGTGTGGAGTACACCATCGTTCGTCAGGGCGATATTCTCGCCATCGTGGAATAAGATCCCGACTATTTTTTATTTGTTTTAGAAAGGAACATTGAATTATGGCAAAAGAAATTCTGTATGGAATTGAAGCACGCAACGCGCTCTGCCGCGGTGTGGATAAGCTGGCTGACACGGTAAAGATCACTCTTGGTCCCAAGGGTAGAAACGTGGTGCTGGATAAGAAATACGGCTCTCCCCTGATCACCAACGACGGTGTGACCATCGCCAAGGAGATCGAGCTGGAAAACGAAGCCGAAAACATGGGCGCACAGCTTGTAAAGGAAGTAGCGACCAAGACCAATGACGCGGCAGGTGACGGTACCACCACCGCAACACTGCTGGCACAGGCTTTCGTTCGCGAGGGTATGAAGAACGTGACCGCGGGTGCCAACCCCATGGTTGTCCGCAAGGGCATCAAGAAGGCAGTTGACAAGGCAGTCGACGCACTGGT
>JAZNVA010000115.1:0-2472 GCA_045592565.1 Eubacteriales bacterium
GGTGGTTGATTCCAATCGGTCTCATAGATATCTCCTTTTCTTTTCTTTTCTTTTCTTTTCTTTTATTGAGACTATTATATCACATTTATGCTTTTTAGGGTTAAAAATTTTCAAAAAAATGGGATAGAAAATGAAAAAAGCGCAAAAAAGTTAGTTTTTTAACAATTTGGTCTTGATATTAAAGGGATTTTGTGGTATATTATTATGTGGTAAACTTTGAAAATTTTTGAAAGGTGGATATACAAATGACTTACAACAAGAAAACCATTGAAGACATTGATGTAGCGGGCAAGCGAGTTCTCGTCCGTTGCGACTTCAACGTACCGTTGAAGGATGGCGTGATCACCTCCGATAAGAGAATCGTAGGCGCATTGCCCACCATCAAGTACCTGCTGGATAAGGGCGCAAAGGTCATTCTTTGCTCTCACATGGGCAAGCCTCACTCGATCTTTACCGAGGGCTTCGGCTTGACCAAGAAGGAGAAGAAGAAGGTGGAGGCGCTTCCCGCAGAGGAGCAGGCTGCCGCTACCGCAGATCTTCTGAAGAAGGCTCTGAACGACAAGAAGGCATTTACTTTGAAGCCCGTTGCTGACAGACTCAACGAGCTGCTGGGCAACAAGGTTACCTTTGCTGAGGACATTATCGGTCCCGACGCGAAGGCGAAGGTTGCCGCTCTGAAGGAGGGCGAGGCAGTTCTGATCGAGAACGTTCGCTTTGACGAAAGAGAGACCAAGAATGGCGCTGATTTCGCGAAGGAGCTTGCCGCATACGCTGACGTTTATGTGAATGACGCTTTCGGTTCCGCTCACCGTGCGCACGCTTCTACCGCAGGTGTGGCTGATTATCTGCCCGCTGTTTGCGGTTACCTGATCCAGAAGGAGATCTCCATCATGGGTAAGGCTCTGGCTGAGCCCGCACGTCCCTTCGTGGCAATTTTGGGTGGCGCTAAGGTTTCCGACAAGATCGGCGTGATCAACAACCTCATTGAGAAGGTGGATACCCTGATCATCGGCGGTGGTATGGCATATACCTTCTTCCGCGCGGCAGGTCTGAACATCGGTACCTCTCTGTGTGAGGACGATAAGCTGGAGCTTGCCAATGAGTTGGTCGCTAAGGCAAAGGCAAACGGAGTAAACTTCCTGCTTCCCGTTGATACCAAGATCGGTCGCGAGTTCGACGAGAATACCGAGAATCAGATCGTTGCTTCCAATGCAATGCCCGACGGCTGGATGGGCTTGGATATCGGTCCCGCTACGCAGGAGCTCTTCGCAAAGACTCTTGAGGGCGCCGGAACCGTTGTATGGAATGGACCGATGGGCGTATCCGAGTGGGCAAACTTTGCAGCAGGAACCAACGCGGTTGCTAAGGCAGTAGCTGAGAGCGGCGCGATCTCCATCATCGGCGGCGGTGACTCCGCGGCAGCTGTTGAGAAGCTGGGCTATGCTGATAAGATGACTCACATTTCTACGGGTGGCGGCGCCTCCCTTGAGTTCCTCGAGGGCAAGGGGCTTCCCCGTATCGCTTGTCTGCTGGATAAGTAAAAAGAAAAAGTAAGGGGAAACCCCACATGAGACTTCGCAAGCGAAGTCGTCACGAGCTTACGCTCGCGCGGGTTTCCCCTTTATAACGATAAGGAAAAAGGAGAGGACAATACAAATGAATCCTGCAAAGAGAAGAACCGTTATCGCGGGTAACTGGAAAATGAACTTTACCCCTGCCGAGGCAGAGGCATTTATCAACGAGATCAAGCCCATGGTTGCGGGCAAGGACTCGTGCGACATTATTTTCTGCGCTCCCTACGTAACTATTGCCGCCGCTATGAAGGCAGCTGAGGGCTCCAATATCAAGATCGGCGCGGAGAACGTACACTATGAGGAAAAGGGCGCCTTCACAGGCGAGGTTTCCGCAAAGATGCTGAAGGCGATCGGCGTGGAGTACGTTATCATCGGCCACAGCGAGAGACGTCAGTATTTCGGCGAGACCGATACCACTGTAAACCTGCGCACCAAGGCGGCTCTGGCAGCCGGCATGAAGGTCATTCTTTGCCTTGGTGAGGTGAAGGAGCAGAGACTGGCAGGCATTACCAATGAGATCGTTGCAATGCAGACCAAGCTGGATCTGGCGGATATTGATGCAGAGGCGCTGAAGAACGTGATCATCGCGTACGAGCCCGTTTGGGCGATCGGAACGGGATTGACCGCAACCCCTGAGCAGGCAGAGGAGACCTGCGGAGAGATCCGTAAGGTTCTGGCTGATATGTACGGTGCAGAGGTTGCAGAGACCGTAACCATTCAGTACGGCGGATCCATGAACGATGCAAACGCGGCTGAGCTTCTGGCAAAGCCCAACGTAGACGGCGGTCTGATCGGCGGCGCATCTTTGGTAGCAAAGAAATTCACCGCGATCGTTGACGCGGCACAGTAAAATAGGACGCGATGAGGGGGACTTTTTTCAAAAAGTCCCCCTCAAGCT
>JAZNVA010000116.1:0-7034 GCA_045592565.1 Eubacteriales bacterium
GTGGCGGGAGCAACCGTGGATTCGGCAACGTCACCCGCCTGATTCTTGGTGCGGATCACCACGTCGCCCTCCTCCAGAAAGTAGGAAAGCACCGCACTGATCGACAGCAGATCGCCGCCCGGATTGTACCGTACGTCAAAAACGAACTTCTCACAGCCACGGGAGATGAGTTCGTCCATCGCCTCGGAAAACTGAGTAGGCGCCGTCAGATCGAACTGGGCGATCCTGATCACGCCGACTGTGGGATCCTGTGCATGAACGTGAGAATACACCGAGGTGGTGGTCACCTTGTCACGGGAAATGGAAAACTCCAGAACCTCTCCCGTCTCGGCTCGATAGACAACAAATTCCGCCACCGTACCCGCGGGTCCCTTCAGGCGGCTCAGCGTCATATCGTATCCCAGATCCTGCACGTATTCGGCGCTTTCTCCCACGCCTGCCGCGATGATGTTGTCACCCACCCGTATGCCTTGCTTCTGGGCTGGGGAATCCTTCATCACGTTGATAACGCGAAGAGACCTCCACTCGGCTCCGTTTATTTGAACGGAGGCATTGATGATATTGATGCCGATCCCTTCGGAGTCACCCGCCGTGGACGCCTGCATTTCCAGATACTCCTCCGCGGTGTAATACGCCGCGTAGGGATCGCCCGTTGCCGCCACGTACGCCTTCAGCGCCGCCGCGATCATAGCATCCTGATCCAGCTCTTCAAAGGAATATGTCTCCATAAAGGAGCGGAACAGATCAAAGCCGTAATATTCTTCTTCCTCGACACCCGTTACGGCGTTGTTTTGGTAAACCTGCGCCAGCTTGACACGAAAAACTGCGGCGCATACCGTATAGGTCACCATCACCGCCGCCAGGATCAAGGCGACCGAAACGATCAAAAAGGAAGACAGAGGAATACTTTTTTGCTTTTTCGGGGAAACGGGGACTTCCTCAAATAACGTCTCAGGCACGGAAAGCCGCAGCTCCTCCTCCGACAGACGCGCCTCCGTCTCTCCCCCGCCCTCGGGATCCCTCGGATCCTCGGGCAGATTTGGGTTCATTTCATCAGACACTTCTAAATTTCTCCTTTAATAAAGTACCAAAGCTCGGAAAAATCCAATGTCAGGTTCAAAACAGTCAAATTCAATTTGACACGGGGAAGCGGAATACCCGTCGGGCGAGTATTCCGCAACAAATAGATCAGAATTTAACAGGCTTGGAATCCAGATATTTTCTTACCATCAGAGCCACCTTGAAGGTGATGGCATGCTCAAACTCACGGAGATCCAGCCCCGTCAGCTTGCGGATCTTCTCCAGACGGTAAACGAGGGTGTTTCTATGTACGAACAGCTTTCTGGAGGTCTCGGACACGTTCAGGTTATTCTCAAAGAAGCACTGAATGGTCATGAGCGTCTCGCGGTCAAGGGAGTCAAGGCTTCCCTTCTTGAACACCTCTTGCAGGAACATCTCGCACAGAGTAGTGGGCAGCTGATAGATCAATCTGCCGATACCCAGATTCTCATAGCTGACGATATTCTTCTCGGTCTCAAAGACCTTGCCTACCTCAAGGGCGACCTGCGCCTCCTGATATGCCTTTGCCAGATCCTTGATATTCTCCACCATAGTAGAAATACCGATGACGACCTTGGTATAGAACTCGCTGGACAGAGTGTCCGCGATGTTGGTGGCGATCTTCTCGATCTCCTTCATCTCGGTTCCCGCCTTCAGCTCCTTGACCAGAACGATATCGTGCTCTCCTACGCTGATGACGTAGTCCTTAGACTTGTCGGGGAACATATTCTGGAGCATCTCAAAGGGCATCATATCGGTCTTGCCGAAGAACTTGATCAGGAAGACCACACGAAGCTCCTCGGTATTGAAATGAAGCTCCTTGGATTTGATATAGATATCGCTGGGCAGGATATTATCCAGAATGATATTCTTGATAAAGGAGCCCTTGTCGTACTTTTCATCGTACAGGCTCTTGATGTTGCCAAGGGATACGGCAAGAAGCTTGGACATCTTCTCCGCCATCTTGTCCTCTCCCTCCACGAACACAACGTACTCGCTCTTCTGTCCCGCGCCCATGTAGCGATAGGTATAGCCGTTCACCGCCATAAATTCGGTTGAGAAGGAAAGCTCCTCCCTCACGCCCTGACGGATATCGCCCATTTTGCCAAGATCAGAGCAGGAGATCACCACACCGTTCTCATCGATCACGCCGATAACACGATCGAAGGCGTCCTTCATCTGATAAATCACACCCTGAAACAATCTGTTAGACATACGTTAAAAATCCTCTCAAAATTGTATTTGGAACGAAATTGTATATACTATCCTGTATTGTACACTATTTTTTGTGGTTTTTCAATAGGCTTTTGATAATTTTTAATAATTTTTAACAATTTTTTTGTAGAGATTTTAGATAAGAATCTTTTCTCGAGGGCTTAAAGTCCCAGTTCACCTGCCAGACACAGACAGGAAAGAACGAACACAGGGGCGGTCTCTGTGCGCAAGATGCGCTTTCCAAGCCCCGTCGGACACATACCGATCTCCACGGCCCTCTCCGCCTCGGAGACCGAAAAGCCGCCCTCACTGCCAATGACCACGGCGATCTCCTTCCCCTTTAGATCTCCCGTATCCCGCAGGATCTTGCCCAAAGGCGTGGTCCCATCTCCCTCATAACAAAACAGACAAAGATCGCTCACCCCTGCCATGGTAAGCATTTCCTCAAAGGATACCGTGGCTCTCACCGAGGGGAGCACGCTTCTTCCGCACTGCTTTGCTGCCTCGGCAGCGATCCGACATCTGCGCTCGGTCTTTCTCTCCTCCGCCTCAGGCTTGACTCTGACCACGCATCTCTCGCTTTCAAAGGGAATGATCTCATACACACCGCACTCCACAGCCTTCTGGATCACGGTCTCCAGCTTATCCCCTTTGGGCAGAGCTTGGAACAGACGGATGCGGCAAGGCGGCTCGGTCTCGGCATTCTTCACGCTCCGCACCTTCACGGTGACCGCACGATCCTCTTCAAAGGAGGCAATGGTACAATCGTATTCCCGTCCCCGCATATCGCAGACTGTCACTCCATCTCCCACTGCCATACGCAGGGAGCGGGCAATATGGTGAGCGTCCGATCCCGTCAGAAGGATCTCTCCCTCCGACACCTGATCATCTCTGACAAAAAATCTGGGCATATCTATCTTCCTTTATTTTATATTTTAATATTTTTAATGAAATGGGCATCAGCACTCAGCCGCCCTCTTCCCCATTATACCACAAGTCCCCCTCCGCCGCAAGAGGAAACGGGGATTTTTGTCGAGCGTTGAGGGGAAAAATCTTTTTTCTCTTGATTCTCACTCTTGACATTTGGAAAAATCTGTGATAGAATTATTATGCATATGTCCGTCCTTGGATCAGGACAGTTTTGCACGGAATTTTGCAGAAAGGAGAGACGGTCATGCTGACACAAAAAAACTCGTCGCCATGGGAATTTTACCGTACCGAAGCGGTTTTGCCCACAGATAAGCAGAATAAGGCACTGACCGTATTTGCTTACGCCTCCTTTGTTTCCACAGCCGCGGCGATGCTGGGCATTATCCTGTATTTTTTGTACGCCTTTGCCGCCCAGTATCACGGAAGCGACTCCTTCCGTTGGGTAATGGATACCTTCTCTGACTTCGTTTCGATCATGAACGCCGCCCTCTCCGACAGTCCTTACGCGGAATACGGCGCGTCCTATCCGCCCCTTGCCATTATGGTGCTCTACCCCTTCGCGCTGATCTGTCGAGGTGTGTTTGCTCAATACGCGCATCTGGCATACGGAGATATCATTGAGCTGACCTCCCACGTGATCCTTCATCCTCAGTTCTGGATCGCGCTGGTCCTCTTTTTCCTGCTCTGTACCCTTGCCGTTCTGTATTTGGTAGCAAAGCTTTGCGGCATGGAGTGGAAGCCCTCCCTGAAGATGATGACGGCTGTTCTCTTCTCCGCCCCCTTCGTTTACGCCATCATGAGGGGCAATACCATTTATTTTGCTCTGATCTTCCTGCTTCTGTTTCTGCTTCTTTACGAGCACCCCAAGGCATACGTCCGTGAGATCGCCTATCTTTGTCTGGTTCTGGCGGGCTCCATTAAGATCTATCCGCTGTTCTTCGGTGTCTTTTTATTGAGAAAAAAGAAGTTCTTTGCGGCATCGCGGGTCGCGCTCTACACCGTCGTACTCTTTTTCCTTTCCTTCCTGCTGTCGCAAGGGGATATGGTGGAGTTGCCCAGCTTTCTGACGCATCTGGAGAATTTCGCCTCCAACGACGTCCGTCTCCTTTCCATGCGCAATATGTCGCTTTCCTCCCTGCTTTACAAGGTCTTTTATCTGATCTCTCCTTCGGCTACGGAGACAACACTCTTCTCGGCGGTAAATATCACGGCACTCATCGCCGTATTCCTGATCTCCGCCGTAACGGCTTCGGTGACAAGCTCTACGCTGTCGAGGTCAATCATTGCCTCTGCCGTGGTGATCCTGATCCCGTCCATTTCCTATTTTTACGTGTTGATCTTCGCCTTCATTCCCTTTATCGTTTTGATTCGGGATTGGCACAAGGTCTCCAAAGGGAAGCAACTGCTATACGGGGCTCTGTTTCTGTTCCTGTTCTTCACCCCCGCGCTACTCCCGCAATGCTTCGTTCCCCACGCGCTGTGTATCCTTCTGATGCTCGTCCTTGAGCTGAAGGAGGTCATCGGCGGAGAGATCGTACCCTATCTCAAAAGGAAACCGAGACAACCGTAAGGAACGGTCAAGGGCAACTCATTTCGAGTTGCCTTTTCTTTTATTTTGAATAAGAAAAAGAATTGACTTTTCGGGGGAACCGTTGTATAATGAAAGAAACAAGGATTTTTCTATGATTGAGGAAGGTATTTATGTACAGACAAATTTCCAAACTGATCATTTATCGGGATCAGACGGGAGAGAGCATTCTTTCCAAGCTTGGCAGTATTTTCGAGGATCTCGCCACAGGCGCTGATACCCCCGACCATCTTCGCTCCCGTGCCTACGCGCAGGTGAGACGGCTGTTGGAGGTCGCCACAAAATACGGCTTTGACAACAATCTCTGGCACAATTATCTGGCCTTCCTGCTCATCACCGACGAAAACCCCTTCAGCCTGACCTACGAAAAGGCGGGAAAGCAGGAGGGAACGGTAAACCGCTTTGCGCTCAATGATTTTACCGTCTTTCTGGAGCTGTTCCGCTTTGATTTTTCCGAGATCGAGACGGCGCTGGGGATCAACTGCTTCTCTACCCTCTCCGACTACCAAGCCATCGCCAAGCGAGAGCAGATCTATAACAAAAACGTCAGCGAGAAGGTACGCGCCCTGAGCAAAAGGATCGAAGGGGCGCAAACGGGCGAGGACGTCTTTGAGGCGGTCTCCGATTTCTACGCTGCATACGGCGTCGGTATGTTCGGCTTGAACAAGGCGTTCCGTATCCTTTCCGACGAGCGCGATTTTTCCATCTGCCCCATCACCAACATGGAGCCCATCTGTCTGGATCACCTCATCGGATACGATCTTCAAAAGCAGATGCTTACCGAAAATACCGAGGCGTTCGTGGAGGGCAGAGGCGCCAACAACGTCCTGCTTTACGGTGACAGCGGAACGGGAAAATCCACCAGCATCAAGGCGATCGTCAACAAATACTATGACCGCGGCTTACGCATGATCGAGATCTATAAGCATCAGTTCTGCCACCTTTCCCGCGTGATCTCCCAGATCAAGAACCGCAACTACCGCTTCATTATCTATATGGACGACCTCTCCTTTGAGGAGCAGGAGATCGAATACAAATATCTCAAGGCGATCATCGAGGGAGGCGTGGAGACCAAGCCCGATAACGTGCTGATCTACGCGACCTCCAACCGTCGCCATCTCATCAAAGAAACATGGAAGGACCGCACCGATTCGGAGACGGTGGGCGACATTCACCGCTCCGAGACCATTGAGGAAAAGCTCTCGCTGGTAAACCGCTTCGGACTCTCCATCGGCTATTTCAAGCCAAGCCGTCCCGAATTTGATGCCATGGTGCTTCAGCTGGCGGCAAGAAATCCCGCCATCACCCTTCCCGAGGAACAGATCCTTGCGGAAGCGCACGCTTGGGAGCTCCGCCACGGAGGTATTTCGGGAAGAACCGCCCAGCAGTTCGTCAACCATCTGAGCGGAAAAGCAAAATAAAGCAAGGAGCATTTTATGAAAATACTGAATTTCGGTTCTCTGAATATCGACTACGTTTATTCAGTGGAGCATTTCGTTCGGGCTGGGGAAACCCTTGCCTCCGATAAGCTGGAGCTGTTCGCGGGAGGAAAGGGCTTGAATCAATCGGTTGCACTCGCACGGGCGGGAGCGGAGGTCTATCACGCGGGGCTGATCGGCGCCGAGGGAGAGATGCTTCGCGCGATGCTGGTGAACAGCGGTGCCGACGACCGTTTCGTCCGTACTCTCTCCAATATCCCATGCGGTCACGCCATCATTCAGGTATCAGCGGCGGGGGAGAACTGTATTCTTCTCCACGGCGGCGCCAATCACGCAGTCACCGAGGAGATGATGGACGAGGTACTTTCCTTTTTTGATACGGGAGATCTGCTGGTGCTTCAGAACGAGGTCAACGCTCTGCCCACCCTTATTGAAAAAGCGAAGGCAAGAGGTATGACCGTGGCGCTGAACCCCTCCCCCTTCAACGACGTCATTCTCTCTCTGGATCTGCAACAGATCGACTGGCTGATCCTCAACGAGACCGAGGGTTGCGAGATCACGAAGCAGACCGAGCCCGCGAAGATCCTGGACGCCTTGCTGACAGACAATTCTCGCATGCGGATTGTTCTGACCTTGGGTAGCAAGGGCTCGATTTATGCGGACAAGAATACCCGTATTCCTCAGAGCATTTTTCCCGCAAAGGTAGTGGACACCACCGCCGCGGGCGATACCTTTACGGGATTTTTCTTTGCATCGATTACAACGGGCAAAACGCCCTCCGAGGCAAGTCGGATCGTAGCCAT
>JAZNVA010000117.1:0-11539 GCA_045592565.1 Eubacteriales bacterium
CATGGCGCAAATACGGGTTCGAGTCTCACAAGAATAGAGGATACGCTCAGCGTGTCCTCTTCTTTTTTGGTGAAAATCTCCCGACGAAGAACCCCGCAAAATTGCGCAAGGCGCAATTTTTGCCAGATTTGCGCCTAAGGAGAAGAATGGATACCGAGTAGCATGGCGCAAATACGGGTTCGAGTCTCACAAGAATAGAGGATACGCTCAGCGTGTCCTCTTCTTTTTTGGTGAAAATCTCCCGACGAAGAACCCCGCAAAATTGCGCAAGGCGCAATTTCTGCCTGATTGCCTTCGAAAAATTCTTATGGATGTTGCGATGAACTACTTTTCCCTTTGTCGAAAATGTTTCTTTTAAAGCTTCAATTTTTATAAATCAAATTGACATTTGATTGAATTTATGGTAAGATAAAACACGAGAAATCCATTTCAAATTTAGCAATTATTGTCTGCTTAAAATAGTGATTTTACTTGTGTTGAAAATTAAATGATGTTATAATAATTTGGGATAAAGAAAGGAGAGGAGCTAATGAGATATCCAGATAATCTTCGTATCATTGTTGACGTGACCAAGCCGCCTTATTGCGCGGACAATACGGGCAAGACCGACTGTACCGAAGCCCTGATACGAGCCTATAACGACTTGATATTGGAGGATGTTGCCGCTTTTAAAAAGACCTTTGCTCAGGTCAAAGCCGCGCCCGATGATCAAGATACTTATATCGGCTTTCAAACGAGAAAGACCAGAGCTGGAAAATTCAACGTGTCCTATTCCGAGAATCTTCCTCTTGCCAAAATTATGTATTTTCCAAACGGAACTTATCTTGTCAGCGATACTATTATTTACCGAACTCGGGAATCAAGAAAGCATCACGGTGGAAAATTTAATTTTGAGTTGAATCGAAATATCCATTTTGAGGGAGAGAGCAGAGAAGGCGCGATCATTCGGCTTCAGGATCATGCCAAGGGGTTTGAATATGGGCAGATCCGTCCCATCATCAGTTTTATTCTTCGTCCCGAAACCGTGGCTGAGCACGTTGCCAATAACGCCATGCTGAACTCGGTCAAGGACCTTACCATCGATTGCGGCGTGGGAAATGGCGGTGCTGTGGGCATAAAATATTATGCCAATAATACGGGCATGATCTCAAATGTAACGATCCGCTCCTCCGATCCGGACCATGATGGATTTGCAGGGCTTCTGATGACGGGCGGGTGCATTGGAGATATAAGAGACGTGGAGATCGACGGCTTTGATTATGGCGTTCTTATTACCAAGGGAGAGCGAGAGCTGTACGAGCGCGTACTCTTTAAGAATCAAAAGATTTGCAGCTGTTTTGCCATTCAAGCCAACGCGGTATTCAAGGATATCCAAAATCAGGCTGTTGTGCCAACCTTTAACTGCGATGCTGTTTCTTTTGTCACGGCATCCTTTATTCGTGTACAAGGGATCACACAATCAGTCGGACAGTTTGTATATTGCCGCGATACCGATAAAACTGAGTTTCCCGTCCATCGTCTGTCTCATTCCAACGAAGTGAAAAATACATTGGGTTTGCCCTTAGAGGATGTTCCACGCTATACCTATCCTGACGTATCAAAGTGGGTTGGCGTGGAGGACTTCGGCGCGGTTGGGGACGGTTTGACTGACTGCACGGCGGCGATACAAAATGCGATGAATAGCGGTGCGGAGATCGTTTATTTCAATCAAGGGCAGTATTTGATCACCGATGAGATCAGGGTTCCGCAAAGCGTACGGATGATTGATTTTTGTTTTTGCGATCTGGTGGCAGGACAGAAGCTTCGGGAAGGGAGTACGCTCGGTGCTTTTGTGATCGATGAAGATGGTGATCAGCCCCTCTTCATGGCAAACGCCTTTACGTGGGAAAAATTCTACGGAATGTTCCATTTTGTCCGCCACAGCGCTAAGCGAGATTTGGTTTTACGAGATGTTCACCTTCAGACTGCTTGTGTGTATCGAAATACGGTGGGCGGAAGTCGTGTGTTCTTGGAAAATGTGGCGTGTACCACGGGAGATTTTTCCGAATGGTATTTTTACCGTCGTGAGGACAGAGTTCCGATCTACTCGGAAAATATCCCCTTTGAATTTCACGGACAACGGGTTTTTGCCCGCAATATCAACCCCGAGCGTGCAGATCTGGAGATTCTCAACGATGGCGGAGATCTTGTGATCCTCGGTGTTTACTGCGAAGGCCCAGGCACGGTGGTAAAGACAGTGAACGGTGGCAGAACCGAGGTTATGACCTTTGTAGCCGCGGCAGGCGCAGACAATCCTGATAAGCCCATTTTTGTGAACGAAAATTCCGACGTATCTGCGGTTAGCGGGTGGATATTCGGTGCACCGCGCGTTTATCCAACCGTGGTTCGGGAATTTCAAAACGGCGTGACTCGCGATCTTACCTTTGAGGAGCTTCACGCAAAATCGCCGACAATACGGTTTCTGAGCGGATATATCGGAGAATTAAAATAAAGGAGGAGAACATAAAATGATTCGAGTATTGGTATGGAATGAATTTAAGTGTGAACAAAAAAAAGAGGCGGTAGCGGCAATATACCCCGAAGGGATCCACCGTGTGATTGCTGATTTCCTTGGCAAGGAGGAGGATATTCAGGTGGAGACCGCAACGCTTTTCGATGAGAATTGCGGAATCACCGAAGAACGACTGAAGAACACGGACGTGCTGATCTGGTGGGGGCACTTGGCGCACGTTATGGTGCCCGATGAGATCGCGGCCATGGTTCGGGATGCGGTTTTAGACGGAATGGGTTTTATTGTCCTTCATTCCGGTCACCATTCTAAGCCCTTTAAGCTACTGATGGGAACCTCTTGTCATCTGACATGGAGAGAGTCGGAGGATTCTGAAATTCTCTGGGTTATTGATCCCGCACACCCAATTACAAGAGGAATCGACCGATTCTTCAAGCTGGAGCACGTGGAGACCTACGGGGAGCCTTTCGTGATTCCCAATCCCGACAAGGTCCTTCTTATTGGCAATTATTCCGGAGGAGAGGTGTTCCGTTCGGGGGTTCTCTATGAGCGCGGAAACGGAAAGATCTTTTATTTCCAGCCCGGTCATGAGACGTATCCTATCTATAAGGTGCCCGAGGTTCAAACAATTATTAAAAATGCGGTTCGCTTTGTGGCTCCTACCTATCGCGAACGGATCGGATGTCCCCACGTTGGTAAAATAGAGGATGGGGCTTCTTATGCAAATGTAAAATAAATTGGTGGAGCGATATGTGTCGCGGAAGCTTTACTCTGGACTTTTGTGCCATTTTTCTTAATTAGTAATATTAAAAAAGACGGAAAACAGTTTGTTTTCGCTCTTTTTTAGTGCTTATTGCATATTGGGATTAAAACTCAAGGATACTCTCATCCCACATATCGGGTGCCTCGTATCCCATCAGGTTGACCATGGTTGCGGCAACGTTGGATAGACCGAAATCGCCGTTATCATCCTTTACGGTGTACTGATCGGCATAGAAATTATCGTATACGATGCAGGGAACGGGGTTGAGGGTATGACTGGTCTTTGCCTTGTAGTTTCCGTTCTTGTCTGCCTTGGGCAGTCCCGACTTCTTGTCGATCTCATACATCTCGTCCGCGTTTCCGTGGTCGGCGGTAATGAGGGCAACGCCCTTTGCTTTATCCACAGCCGCCAGAATTCTTGCCAGCTGCAGATCCAGCGCTTCCATGGAGCATCTGGTTGCCAACAGAGATCCCGTGTGACCGACCATGTCTCCGTTGGGGAAGTTTACTCGCAGATACTGATATTTTCCCGATTCGATGCACTCGATCAGCTTATCGGTGATCTCAGCGCACTTCATCCAAGGTCTCTGCTCAAAGGGAACTACGTCGGAGGGAATTTCGATATAGGTTTCCAGTACGTCGGAGAACTTGCCCGAACGGTTGCCGTTCCAGAAGTAGGTTACATGACCGTATTTCTGAGTCTCGGAGATCGCCAGCTGGTTGACTCCGCTATCTGCCAGATATTCGCTCATGGTGTTGGTGATCTCGGGAGGAGATACCAGATACCGCTGAGGAATGTGAAGATCGCCGTCGTACTCCAGCATACCCGCATAAACAACGGTGGGAACACGCTTACGGTCAAACTTGTCGAATGCTCCCTCGGGGGCATCGAATGCCTTGGAAATTTCAATGGAACGGTCACCGCGGAAGTTGAAGAAGATCACGCTGTCTCCGTTCTCAACAGTTCCCACGGGAGCTCCGTTCTCCGCAATGACGAAGGGAGGAAGATCCTGATCGATCACCTTATATTCCTCACGGTAGGTCTTAACTGCCTCAGCCGCGCTGGCAAAAGCTCTGCCTTCACCCAGCACGTGCGTTTGCCATCCGCGCTCTACCATCGACCAGTCAGCCTCGTAGCGGTCCATGGTGATCTTCATTCGTCCGCCGCCCGATGCGATCTTGATATCAAAGGAGGCGTCGCGAAGATCGGAGAGGAATGCCTCGAAGGGATCAATGTATTCCAGTGCGCTGGTCTCGCCTACGTCACGTCCGTCGATGAGGATATGCACTCTTACTTTGCCGATACCCTCAGCCTTTGCCTGCAGGATCATTGCCTTCAGGTGGTCGATGTGAGAGTGAACGTTTCCGTCGGAAAATAAGCCGAGGAAATGCAGAGTGCTCGCGTTTGCCTTGACGTTGGAGACGATGGTCTGCCACGTGTCGGAGGCGAACATTTTTCCGCTTTCAATGGACTGAGACACCAGCTTTGCGCCCTGGGCAAAGACCTGACCTGCGCCCAATGCATTGTGTCCGACCTCAGAGTTTCCCATATCGTCATCGGAAGGTAGTCCGACAGCAGTGCCGTGTGCCTTCAGTTTAACGGTAGGATATTTTGCCATGAGCATGTCCAGTGTGGGAGTATAAGCGCCGGTAACCGCGTTTGCAACCGTATCGGGAGCAATGCCAACACCGTCCATAACAATGGTCAGTACGGGTCCCGAAACGCCTTTGAATTGAGAAAGCTTGTTTAATTTTGCCATTTTTTCCTCCAAATAAAGTATTTCAATCTTATATAGTATACCCCCAAACGGAAAAATTTTCAAGTAGGTAACCGAAAATAAAAATATTTTTTTGCATTTTTTGGTAGTTTTGGGAGATTGATTGACAGACGGAGAAAAACATGATACAATAATATAATAGCCCTATTTCAAGAAAGGAGGACGTGCGATGGAAGAAAAAAATAAAAAGCAGACCGAAGTTGATGATTTTTGGGATATTTCCTCTCTTATTCCCAAGAGATGCGGCGCGTCGGCGCCTTCCCACCGTTCTCCGCGGAGCGTTGAATTAGAGATCCCGCAAAAGCCTATGACCGCTTCACGTTCGTCTCAAGAGACGAGCTCCGTGATTCGCAGATATATCCCGCCTTATACAGAAGAAACACTGACGAGAAAAGAGCAATACGAATTTTGCAAAAGTTATGAGCCGAAAAACTCCTTGCTTCATCGGGTGACACTGAAGAAGCAGTCCTGTGTCTACCAATATTACGGAGAATTTTTGTCGGACGCGATCCGATACAAGGACGTGTATGGGGAAATGTGCGAATTTGAACCGTATTTTTCCTACGTTCCCCAATATAATCAGCTATCCGAAAAACAAATATTCTTTTACTTTTGGTTTCGTGAAAACGCTCGGCGACAGGTCTTTATCGAAACCGATTTGAGTTATTTGCTTTTGTATGTGTTTGAGCTGATCAATCTGGGAGATCTTGTGGACGTGAGGGAGTCGCAGACCGTGCTGACGGAGTTGTGGAACAACTATCATGTAAAATTCCCAGCGATCGAAGGCAAGTTGGCAGATTGGATCTGCGATTTCAGCTTGATTCATCAATTACCTCCGCCAAAGAACGGAACAGCGGAGCTGGTAAAACGAGTACTTGCTCTGAAGGAATTTTACATTGCCATGCCCCACGGGGATATCGATGGTTGTGCCAAATCACTTCTGAGGTATTGCAGCTCCTATGATTATCGAAAAAGCAAGTTCTACAAAAAGGAAACAGAATCGATTTTCGACACATATGTGCTTGGCGCGCTTCGGGAGGCAGTCTCCTTTTACTCCAAGGATGGACGGATTTTATCCGAACTGACGGGCGAGGACAGTCGTCTGATGCGAGACTCCTATGCGGGAGCGTTGTGCGTAGCCAAGGAAAAATACCGAATCGAGGTGGAATATTGTTCTTTTTCCCGTTCCAACGAGTTGAGATTCCTTGTTGGTGATATCATTAGGCACACAGAAAATCGAATCCGCGGTGCGCTTGGCATCAAATCCAAAATGTCTGTATATTCTTTATCCACCGATCTGCGAACAAAGATAGACGAATATTTGAATCAAAACCTTCCGCAAAAGAAGACGAGTCAGGGAAGGCAGGAAAAGCAGGCATATGAGGCAATGTATGATGCGCCCGTAAAGCCACTTTCCTTGACAGATGCCCGTAGGATCGAGCAAGAATCGTGGGATACGACCAAGGACCTGATCGAAGCCTTTGAGGAAGAAAAAGATGTGCCGGAGGTTTCTGTTGATTTGACGGTACCGCAAGCTCAGACCAATACGGGATCTGATTTGCAAGCATCCTTCGGTATGTTTTGGTCGATCATTATTGATCTGTTCGCAGGAAAAAAGGAAGCTGTGTATCATGCTGCCGCGGAGCAGGGAAAATTACCCGATGCTTTGGCAGACGAGATCAACGAGATTGCCTTTGAAGCATTTGGCGATGCCTTGATCGAAGAAACCGATGGCGGGCATCAAATTATTGAAGATTACAGAGAAATGATAGAATGAGGAGAAGACTATGAGTCAAGGTGTGGATATTCAAAAAATTCCAAAGCGGATCTTGAATTCGCTGTTACTTTCCACCTCCGCAGGCGTTGTTCCGAGAGTGGGAGCTCCGTACATTGCCATCGGACGGAAGGATGAGATCGCCGCTTTGCTGTCCGATCTGGAGCAGGTTAATGAAGGGTGCGGTACCATGCGCTTTGTTGTGGGGCGGTACGGAAGCGGAAAAAGCTTTTTGATGCAACTGATCCGCGGATACGCGTTGGAGCGTGATTTTATTACGGCGGATGCCGATCTGTCTCCCGAGCGTCGACTGTACGGCACGTCGGGAAGCGGAGTTGCGACCTATCGTGAGCTGATCAAAAATCTGGCGTCCAAGTCGTCCCCCGACGGCGGAGCTTTGTCGAAAATGATCGCCCGCTGGATCGACATGATGAAGATGTCGATTGTCGGGGAAGGTATTTCTCCTGAAAGCGACCGATTTTCCATTCGTTTGAACGAGATGGTTTCCGATAAGCTGCGAGAAGTGGAATTTATGGTAGGCGGCTTTGATTTCTCCAGGGTGATTGTGGAATATTACCGCGCGTATACCGAAGGAAACGATGAGAAGAGAAGCGCTTGCTTACGATGGCTTCGCGGCGAATTTGCTACCAAGACAGAGGCGAGAGCTGCGCTGGGCTTTTCGGTTTCGGTCATCATTGATGACGATAACTGGTACGACTTTTTGAAGCTTTGGGCACTTTTGGTGCGCTATATGGGGTATCGCGGACTGATCGTTTTGATCGATGAGTGTGTCAATCTCTATAAGATCAATCATCGTGTCAGCAGAGAAAATAATTATGAGAAGATTCTGTCCATGTTTAACGATACCCTGCAAGGTCGCGCGCCCGGATTGGGGCTTATCTTGGGGGGGACTCCGCAATTTATGGACGATCCTCGGAGAGGCTTATTTAGCTATGAGGCACTCCGAAGCCGTTTGTGTGACAGTCGCTTTTCTTCGGAAACTTATCGAAATCTGATCGGACCCGTGATTCGCCTGAAGCGCCTGACTGATGACGAGCTGTTTGCGCTGATTTCCAGAATCACCAAGCTTTATGCGGTCAATTACGGAAAAGAACCGAGAATTACTGAGGAAGAAATGGTTCGCTTTTTGGAACTTTCCTTGTCTCGAGCGGGAGCTGAGCAGATGATCACTCCCCGTGAGATGCTGAGAGACTATATGACCGTTTTGAATATCTTGATGCAAAATGACGCGGTGACCTTTGAGCAGGTGATAGCGGGTGCTTTCGGAGAGGATCCCTTGAGCGCCCCTTCCGCAGTAGAGTCTGCCCCCGCTTCTAAAACGTTTACGGCAGAGGATATCGTGTTTTAATTCTTTAGGAAAGGAGATCGGATATGACCGAAGCGGATCGAATTTTTGAACGATTTCCCGTCTTTATTCGGGAATATATTTATTCGCACGGTTGGGAGTCCTTGCGTCAAGTACAGCTTGAGGCAGCACGTACGGTTTTGGATACCGATCATCATCTTCTCCTGACCTCCTCTACGGCAAGCGGAAAAACCGAGGCGGCGTTCTTTCCGATTTTGACCAGGATCTGCGAGAAGCCTTCCGCAGGAATTTCCGTGCTGTATATCGCTCCCCTGAAAAGCTTGATCAACGATCAGTTTGCCAGAATGGAGGATCTGCTTCGCGAGAGCGGTATTCCCACCACCCACTGGCACGGGGATGTAGCGCAATCCTCAAAGAAAAAGCTGTTGAATGATCCACGGGGGATTTTGCAAATTACCCCCGAATCCTTAGAATCGATGCTGATCAACCGTTCTAACGATCTTGCGCGATTGTTTGCGGGCTTGCAGTTTATCGTTTTGGATGAAATTCATATTCTGACGGGAACCGATCGCGGAAATCAGATCTTGTGCCAGTTGATTCGATTAGAAAGAATTATCGGAACATCTCCCAGACGGATCGGGTTGTCTGCTACGGTAGGAGATCCCGAATCCGCGGCAAAATGGCTGAGTGCCGGAACTGATCGTGTGACCGACGTTCCTCTTTTTCCGCAGGAAAAAATCAAATGGCGACTTGGATTTGAGCACTTCTTTATTCACAATCCGCAGTTTGATCAGACATGCGCCTCTGTTACCGTTGAGAATAGCGAGCGCGCGATGATGGATGCGGGGTATGAATATGCTTACGATTGTGTGCGAAACAAAAAATCACTGGTATTTTCCAATTCCAGAGAGGAGACGGAATACGTTTGCGCCACGCTTCGCCAGATCGCGGCAAAAAGAGGGGACAAGGACGTATTTCTGATCCATCACGGTAATCTCTCCGCCGCACTCCGAGAGGAAGCTGAGAGAAAAATGAAGGACGACGAGTCCTTTGCCGTTACCTGTGCTACGGTTACCATGGAGCTTGGAATTGATATCGGAAAATTGGAGCGTATTCTGCAGATAGATGCCCCCCATTCGGTGTCCGGTTTTTTGCAGCGACTTGGTCGTTCGGGACGGCGGGGACAGCCTCCCGAAATGATGATGGTATTTCGCGAGGAGGAGCCGCTTCCCAATGCACCTTTGCCCCAGATCATTCCATGGGAGTTGCTCCGAGCGATCGCGATCGTACAACTGTATATAGAAGAACGATTTGTAGAGCCGCCATCTCAAAAGAGAGAACCGATGAGCTTGTTGTTTCACCAGACTTTGAGTGTTCTTGCCGGAGCGGGAGAGATGAGCGCCGCCCGTCTTGCGGAAAATGTGTTATCCTTGCCGCCGTTTATTCACGTCTCGAAGGAATCATATCGAGAACTTCTTGTATCTATGTTGAATCAGGATTTTCTGGAAATGACCGAAGAAAAAGGGATCATTATTGGTATGCGCGGCGAGCGTCTGTTAAACAGCTTTAAATTTTATGCTGTATTTCAGGACAGCGAGGATTTTACCGTTCGATGCGAATCGGAGGAGATCGGAACGATCACGACCCCACCCCCTGTGGGAGATCGTTTTGCCCTTGCAGGGCGAGTATGGGAGGTGCTGGAGCTGGATGCGACAAGACGCCTGGTCTATGTGAAGGGCGTTGAGGGGAAGATGGAAATTTCTTGGCCGGGAGAGTACGGCGAGATTCATACGAGGATTCTTGAGCGCATGCGGGATGTTTTGAGGGAGGATACCGTCTACCCGTACCTGAAGGGAAATGCTGTTGCTCGTTTGGAAAAGGCAAGGCGTGTTGCGAGAAATACGGGTATGATCGAGCATTCTCTGATTCATCTTGGTGGATATACATGGTGTCTCTTTCCTTGGCTTGGAACACGCTCCTTCCGTACCTTGCGTAAAATGATTGGAGCAATTGCACCATCCTTGGGTATATCCGCATTGGAATATGATGGATGCAATTACATGACCTTTCGTATGGAACGGGGGACGGGTGAGGATCTTTTGTCTTACTTGTCAAGGGAGTATGCATACAAACAGACCTCGGTTCAATCGTTGGTCAGTCCCAAAGAGCTTCCTGTTTTTGAGAAGTATGATCCGTATATTCCTGCGGAGCTTTTGAGACACGCGTATGCTACGGACCGCTTGGATCTGCAAGAGGCGACCGATCGGGTGATGGAGATCAAGAAGGAATATGATCTTTGACAATTTGCCAAAAAACATAACAAGCACTCCTCTATTATTTGTGCAAAATAAATATTGACTTTTTTATTGAAAAATAGTATCATTATATATGCTATGATAGGGAGCGGTGAATGGGATGTTGCGCAGAGAACCGTTGGTTGGTGCAAAACGGTGAACTGATCTTTTGCTAAATCACCCTTGAGCTTACTGTCGATAATTGTTTCGATAACGATAGGTAGAACAGTACGTATTTCTGCGTTAAAGAATACCGCATGGTTGTGCGGAATGAGTGGCTCATAAGAGCAAAAAGAGTGGTACCGCGATGGTTTATAGCCTTCGTCTCTTGATCGGAGACGAAGGCTTGTTTATTTTTATTAACTTTATTGACGAAAGGATTTTGCTTATGCTCACACTGGATAAGGTTTACCACGCGGCTTTCGTATTGAAAAATGTTGTACGAAAGACCGACTTGATCCATTCTCCAAAATTAAATATCGCCTGTAAAAACGTTTATCTGAAAGCGGAAAATCTTCAATTAACGGGTTCTTTTAAGGTTCGTGGAGCAGGATATATGATCTCTCAGCTGACCGAGGAGGAAAAGGCGAGGGGCGTTATTGCCTGCTCGGCAGGAAATCATGCGCAGGGAGTTGCTTTGGCTTCCGCCAAGTATGGGATCCGATCGATCATCTGTTTGCCTGAGGGCGCTCCCATATCCAAGGTCGAAGCGACCAAGAGCTATGGCGCGGAGGTGGTCATGGTCAAGGGCGTTTATGACGATGCATACAAGCATGCGCTGAAATTGAGAGACGAAATGGGATATACCTTCGTTCATCCCTTTGACGACGATAACGTGATCGCCGGTCAAGGAACCATTGGTCTGGAGCTTTTGAATCAGTGCGCGGATCTGGATGCGGTTGTCGTCCCCATCGGTGGCGGCGGATTGATCTCGGGTATTGCTTATGTGATCAAGCATTTGGCTCCTCATATCAAGGTGTATGGCGTGCAGGCGGCGGGTGCGCCCAGCATGGCAAATTCCATTCATGACGGTCAGATCGAGCGTCTCAAATCAGTTTCCACTATTGCCGACGGTATTGCGGTCAAGCAGCCGGG
>JAZNVA010000118.1:0-6597 GCA_045592565.1 Eubacteriales bacterium
GTCATGGTGATCGCCGCGGCGCTCGCCGCGATTGTCACGGCGATCCTGACGTACCTCAGGACGCTGAGCGGTGACACGGTTCACCTCGGAGAGAACTTCGCCCTTGTAAATCCATACCTTGACGCCGATCTTACCGTAGGTGGTGTTAGCCTCCCAGAAACCGTAGTCGATGTCAGCGCGCAGAGTCTGCAGCGGAATGGTACCCTCGTGGTAATGCTCGGAACGAGCGATCTCAGCGCCGCCCAGACGGCCGCCGCAGGAGATCTTGATTCCCTTTGCGCCCAGTCTCATGGTGTTACGGATCGCCATCTTCATTGCGCGGCGGAAAGCAACACGTCTCTCCAGCTGTCCTGCAATGTTCTCGGCAACGAGCTGTGCGTTGAGGTCGGGCTGTCTTACCTCAACAACGTTGAGGGCAACGGGCATGCCAACCATTTTCTGAAGCTCGTTCTTGTACTTCTCGATCTCTACGCCGCCGCGGCCGATAACCATACCGGGCTTTGCGCAGTGAATGAATACGCGAACTCTCTGGCTGTCGCGCTCGATCTCGATCTTAGGAACGCCGGCTGCCTGAAGCTCTTTCTTCAGATACTTTCTGATGTTGTAGTCGGATACAAGAGTATCTCCGAATTTCTTGTCGGAGGTGAACCATCTCGAATCCCAGTTTTTAATTACGCCCACGCGAAGACCGTGGGGATTTACCTTCTGACCCATTCGTTCTTACCTCCTTCTTAAGCTCTTTCTTTTACGACGATGGTGACGTGAGAAGTTCTCTTCAGAATTCTGTCCGCGCTTCCCTTTGCTCTGGGCATGATTCTCTTGAGCGTGGGGCCGGGGCATACGAAGCACTCGGAAACGTAGAGCTTCGTCTCATCCATGCCGTTGTTGTTAACTGCGTTCGCGATTGCGCTTCCCAGCAGCTTGATCAGGTACTCAGACGCACTCTTGTGAGTGTTCTTCAGGATCGCCATAGCGGCTCCCGCATCCTTGCCTCTGATCAGGTCCAGAACGATCTTTACCTTGCGCGGGGAAATTCTTGCATATCTCAAATGTGCTTTTGCTTCCATCTTAAATATTTCCTCCCTTTGCATTATTTACCGTTGTTGGACGTCTTGGAACCTGCATGTCCCTTAAAGGTTCTCGTCAGCGCAAACTCGCCGAGCTTGTGACCAACCATATCCTCGGTTACGTATACCGGAACGTGCTTTCTTCCGTCGTGAACCGCGATGGTGTGACCTACGAACTCAGGGAATATGGTGGACGCGCGAGACCAAGTCTTCAGAACCTTTTTCTCGTTCTTCTCATTCATAGCGCATACGCGAGCGTAGAGCTTCTCTTCTACGTAGGGCGCTTTTTTCAGGCTTCTGCTCATCTTATATTCCCTCCTTATTTAGCGTTTCTGCGTTTTACGATGAACTTGTCTGTTCTCGCCTTCTTGTTTCTGGTCTTATAGCCCAGAGCAGGCTTACCCCAAGGAGTAACGGGAGAGGGTCTACCAATGGGAGACTTACCTTCACCACCACCGTGAGGGTGATCACAGGGGTTCATTACGGAAGCGCGGACGGTCGGGCGGATGCCCATGTGTCTCTTCTTACCGGCCTTACCGATCTTTACGGTGTCGTGCTCGATGTTGCCGACCTGGCCGATGGTCGCCTTGCAGTCAAGACGAACGATTCTAACCTCACCGGAGGGCAGTCTGACCTGAGCCACACCGTTCTCCTTGGAGATCAGCTGAGCCGCAACACCGGCGGAGCGAACCAGCTGGGCGCCCTTACCGGGGTAAAGCTCGATGTTGTGAATGAAGGTACCAACGGGAATGTTCTCGATGGGCAGGGTGTTACCGGGCTTGATATCAGCGTCCGCACCGGTGTAAACGACGTCGCCGTCCTTCAGACCAACGGGAGCGATGATGTAGCTCTTCTCACCGGCTTCATTCTGCAGCAGCGCGATGTATGCGCTTCTGTTGGGATCGTACTCGATACCGATTACGGTTGCGGGAGCGAGGCTCTGACGCTTGAAATCGATGATTCTGTACTTGATCTTGTTTCCGCCGCCTCTGTGACGAACGGTGATTCTGCCGTAGCTGTTACGTCCGGCAAACTTCTTCTTTACAACGGTCAGGCTCTTCTCGGGAGTGAACTTGGTCAGCTCCTCGAAGGTTGCAACCGTCATATGTCTTCTGGACGGTGTAGTAGGCTTATACTTTTTCGTAGGCATTCTTCTTTACCTCCTACCATCAGTTAAGGCCGTCGAAGAACTCGATGGTCTTGGAGTCAGCGGTCAGAGTAACCACTGCCTTCTTCCACTCCGAGGTGTATCCGAAGTGTACGCCGAGTCTCTTGGGCTTCTTCTTCATAGAAATCGTGTTGACTTTCGCTACCTTTACGCCGAACATTGCCTCAACCGCCTTTGCGATCTCGGGCTTGGTGGCGTCAGAGCGTACCTTGAAGGTATATCTCTTGTCAGCGAGCGCGTCCATGCTTGCCTCTGTGATGATAGGCTTAATGATGATATCCTGTACCATTTTCATTATGCATACACCTCCTCAAGCTTTTCAACGGCTGCGCGAGTCATAATAACCTTCTCAGCCTTCAGCACCTCGTACACGTTGATGGTGCTGTAAAGAGTGGTCTCCACTCCGGGAATATTTTTGCAGCTGCCGATCACGAATGCGTCAGCGGCGGGCAGAACAACCAGCGCGCTCTGGGGAACCACAGCGGTTCTGGTCTTTCTCTCCTTGATCACCTCGTCAGCGTTGACGGTGGTTACCTTGTAGGACTTGGTAACTTCCTTCTCGCAGCCGAGAGCCTTGAACATCTTTGCCATCTCTGCGGTCTTGTATGCCTCCAGCTTGATCTCGTCAACGATAACGAGCTCGCCGGCAGCAACCTTAGCAGACAGTGCGCTGAAGAGAGCAACTCTCTTCGTCTTCTTGTTCATGGCGATGCGGTAATCTCTGGGCTTCGGGCCGAGAGCGATACCGCCGTGGGTCCACTGAGGAGAACGGGTAGAGCCCTGACGAGCGCGTCCGGTTCCCTTCTGTCTCCAGGGCTTCTTTCCGCCACCGGAAACCTCGGTGCGGGTCAGAGTGGACTGTGTGCCCTGTCTCTGGTTCATCAGATAAGTTCTGACGGCAGCGTGGAGGACAGCTTCATTCACTTCGCGAGCAAAGATCGCGTCGGACAGAACGATCTCTCCAACCTCTTTGCCGGTCATATCTACAACTTTCATATTAGGCATGATTTATTTCCTCCTTCCGCTTATGCTTTCACCGAATCGCGGATGAATACGATGCCATCCTTCGCACCGGGAACGGCGCCCTTGATAGCGATCAGATTCTTTTCGGAATCGATTTTCACAACTTTAAGATTCAGAATCGTAACCTGCTCATTACCGTACTGACCTGCCATCTTCTTGTTTTTGAAGATTCTTGCGGGGTCGATAACGCCCATGGAACCGGGCTGACGGTGAATAGGACCCGTACCGTGGGTCATACGCAGGTGGTGATGGTTCCATCTCTTGATAACGCCGGAGTATCCGTGGCCCTTTGTCATACCTGTTACGTCGACCTTGTCGCCTGCGGCGAAGGTATCGGCTGTAATGACGTCGCCTACGTTCAGGGCGGAGATGTCGTCAAGACGGAATTCCTTGAGGTGCTTCTTGGAAGCAAATCCTGCCTTTTCAAAGTGTCCCTTTTCAGCCTTGGTCATGTGCTTCTCTTTTACATCAGCAAAGCCAAGCTGAACAGCGTTGTAACCGTCGGTCTCAACGGTCTTCTTCTGTGCGACTACGCACGGACCTGCCTGGATTACCGTAACCGGAATTACGTTTCCGATTTCGTCGAAAATCTGTGTCATACCGATTTTCTTTCCGATAATACCCTTTTTCATTTTGTTTTTCCTCCTGTAAATTATTGGTTGACATCCGCATGTTGATGCCAACGTGACTTACAAAGTTGCCGAGCTGCAAGATGAATAACTCGCAACGGCTGTTATCTTTGTTTTTGCCGGTGATCTCTCGGTGCTTGATTTAGATTTTAACCTCGATCTCAACGCCGGCGGGGAGCTCAACGCTCATGAGCGCGTCAACAACCTTCTGAGACGGCTTCACAATGTCGATCAGTCTCTTGTGCGTTCTCATCTCGAACTGCTCGCGACTGTCCTTGTACTTGTGAACCGCGCGAAGAATGGTAACGATCTCCTTCTCCGTGGGAAGCGGAATAGGACCGGAAACGGCCGCGCCGTTTCTCTTAGCCACGTCAACGATCTTCTCTGCCGCTGCATCGATGAGGGTGTGATCGTAGCTCTTCAGTCTTACTCTGATTTTTTCCTTGACTGCCACCTGTTTTTCCTCCTTTAATAGATTTGCCTGCTCGCTTTGCGTCCTCGTGGTCGCTTCCGCGAACCGCATGGTCAGGGGCACAACCCCTTAACACCGCGCCGTGCGTTTTCTTGCCATCCATTGAAAAATCCGAAAGTCGAAGCGCATCAGCATCTGCGCCGGGACCTCCGGGTTCCTGAAAGGCATACTTGTCGCATTGGCTCCGTGACAAGGATTGCTTTCGCCCGGTTATAACGGACATACTCCACGAAAATTCCCTGTCGGACGTCACTCCGACAGCAACCTCTCGCTTCAACGCATATCAAGCTCTATCATTATACACCATGTTTGTCCGAATTGCAAGAACTTTCTGTTCGTCGTTTTTACAGAACTTTTTCATTATTTCTTTTGTTATTTTATGCACATAATACAAAAAATGGCTGTTTTTATATTTTTTCTCCTTGAAAACCCCTGTTTTTTCACTCTCTCTGCCCCTATTTTTTGATTTTTCTCCGTTCTGAACGAAAAAAATCGCTACATTTATTATATTATATATAAAAGCGGGTGTCTCCCTGTCGGGAAGGCACCCGCTTTTTTGGAGGTTAATCATGCTTTCGGACTCGTACCAGCAGACTTTTCAGTGCCCGTCCGCGGAACGGGATCAGCGGATACAGATAATTTCTCTTTCCGTTGACAGTAGAATTGGTCGCCAGCAATACAAGACAGAGCAAGAAGCCTCCCGCAAATCCCCAGATCCCGAACAGCGCCGTCAGGACCAAAAGCAGGATCCTCAGAAATTTGATGGCGTATCCCAGCTCGTAGCTTCGTTGTGTGAAATTAGCAATGGCGACGAACGCCATATACAAGATGACCTCGGGGATCAACCATCCGATATCCACCGCAAAGTCGCCGAGGATCAAGCCGCCCACCACCGACAGAGAGTTATTCAGCATATTGGGTGTATTCAGAGAAGCAAGGCGCAACGCGTCGATGATAAACTCCACCAGGATCAGCTGAGCAAAGATCGGAAGCTGTCCCGTCTCCTCAGGAAGCGCGAACAGAAGCCAATCGGGAACGAAGGACGGATATCGGATCAACAGATACCATACGGGGGTAATGATGAGAGTGAGAAAAAACACCAGATACCGTACCACCCGAATATAGGTCCCCGTCAGAGGAGGAAAATAAAAGTCATTGGATTCCTGCATAAAATCAAAGATCGTGGACGGTAGGACCATCACCTGCGGAGTATTGTCGATCATGATCAGTACGCTTCCCTCCAGAAGCTGCGCCGATGCGGAATCGGGACGCTCGGTAGTCCGTATTTTGGGGAAAGGATTATACCACCGTTGCTTGATCAGGCACTCCGCCAAGGATTCGTGCCCCACGGTCAGCGCGGAGGTTTTCAGCGTCGACAGTCGCTCCTTGAGACGCTCCACGTATTTCAGATCCGCCCGATCCGCCATATAGCAAAGCACCACGTCGGTCCCCGAATCGGCGCCAATATTCATATAATGCATGGTCAAGGCGGGATTGCGGATCCTCCGCCGCACCAGAGCGGTATTGAAGATCAGCGTTTCCACAAATCCGTCTCGGGCACCCAGCATCACCCGATCCCCCTCGGGCTCCGCCGTTTCTCTGGCGGGATAGGTGCGGGAGTCGATGATCACCGCCGCCGAGCCAAAGGTCTCCGCAAGCATCAGAGTTGCTCCCGACAGCACCATGCGGATCATCAGCTCCGTGTCCTCGGTCACGTCGGTCTCCACGTAAGGCACCGCCGTCTCCATAAATTCCCGAGCCGAGGGCGGTAATTTCTTCTGGGAAAGGAAATGCATCATAAGCTTCTGCATCACCGTATCCTTCACGAAACCGTCTATATAATATAATGTAGCTTCTCCATCGGCAAATCGCAGGGTCTTGCTCAAAACATCAAAGTTTTCCCTGACGCGCAAGCGCTCACTCACAAACGAAACGTTTTGACGATAATCCTCACCTAATTTCCGCATTGACACACACTCCTATTTAAATTTAAAAATAGTTTGCGCCCATTTTTCCAATTTATGCATGTCTACCCATAGAAAAGCAAATAAAGGAAACCTCCCGTAAGTCGAACACGGGAGGTTTCCTTTCATCAACAATCAGCCAATCACTTCTTCTGCTGCTTACACCAGATCCGCATGGTCAGGCGTTGCGGCAGAAAGCGCATACCAAAGCCTAAGAAACGGGCATACGCGCCACAAATGGACACGTCCTTCTTCCGTTTCATATCCTTCACGG